>NZ_JBHIPT010000122.1:0-121996 GCF_042196205.1 Bartonella sp. AP21QHHD
ATCAACCCAAATATTATGCCACGGATTGTAAACCATCCCTTCTGGACTACTACGTGGGCGGTGATTTAAACACCAAACAGAATTGGGCAAAATATCCCCCGCTTGATAACCCGATAAGAGATGACCTTCAATCTCACCAACATCCGCACATAGCGTATGAAATCCACCGATCTTTTCAGAATTATCCTCTGTATAGCCATCAGGAGCCGTTGGATTTTGCGAAATTTCAAAGGATAGCTCATTCGTCTGATCTTTTAAGATGAGATATATATAATAATCCTTTCCTGCTTCAAGATCTTCGTCAAAAGTCATCCTTCCACGCCCTGGAATGCGGTAAAAGAGGTACCTACCCCCATTCTCTTCACCATGATAAAAGCGAAAACATGCCCCGTCATTGATCACAAGACCTTTTCTATTTTTCGGATCGGCTTCCAGAATTCTGTCAGGTTGATGAAAACGCNCAAGCCCTTGCTTCGTCGTATCAGCTTCTTCTTTTGCTTGCTCCGCAACACTCTTCGCTTCTTCTGCTGTTATCTTCGCAGTCTCGGCTACTTCCTTGGCTTCTACAACCAAAGGTTCTACCTTATCTGCCTTAACCTGCACCGCTTCACAAATGATCAGATCAAATTCTGATAAACCGTATTTCTCTTGCGCATCCGCAATCACTTGGATTAATTGGTAAGTAGCAAACACCACGGTCATTGCATTCGCTAAGACTTTATTTGTTTTTTTCAAAGCTTTTGAACATCAGTTGGTAGCTGATAGAGCCAAGATCTGAGACATCGAGTTCGACAACAGCATCTTTGTTTTACGACGCTTGCCAACTTATGTATCAGAATACACCACAAAGGAATGAAACAGTACTTCTGTATAGCGTGTCCATTCTCTTATCGTTTATGACATCAAAGCCAGAAAAGGCACGAGAAACAAAACACGCTCTCCAGTTCCGGCTATTTGTTGTGCTATCTTAAAGCTGGTAAAAATCTTCTCCGTTCCAAATGCCATAATAAGTTTGCCACGGTCTGCTTCTTTTTAATCATCACAGACTTTCTCATACTTTTGGATTTGTTGAAAAGTTATCCCTAATTGGTGCCCTAATTGCTTTTACGACATTCCCAGCATTTTTCTTTGAAAGCGATTTTTTGCCTATAGAAATGTCGTTAAAATGTGGCTTTTTGCTTTTCACTTTCAAGTCCCCCGCCGGTTGCGAGCACCCTCGCATTAGTATTCCGAGAGCCTGAAAGTATTGAATACGAACCAGATTTTTACTTTTAGTGCTCATAGCACCTAGACATAGAAAAATATCCCATAATTCCGAGACACCCACAGAGTGGGCTCATTTATGATCGAACTTTAGGGCTTTCAGACCCTACTAATCGCTGCGTAGACGAGCAAAATCACTCTTTAAGTAATAAAGTAATTTCAGGAGATTAGCAATCAAAATGAAAATAATCTCAAAGACTATAAGATTGAGCACTCTTCAAAAGAGGATAATGCGAAGGGCTGTCATCGTGGTTAGTCATTAACCCACATAATGCTTCTTTTCCAGAAAACGCAAAACGCGATATAAGAAAAAATGTTGTTTGCAAAGTTTTCTCTTGCCTATACAAAGAGAAAATGAAAAATTTGGAGGGCTCCCATGATAAATGACATCTACTGTGTTGGATACAATTATGTTGAACATGTTCATGAACTAGGTAATGTTGTTGAAGATGAACCTGTTATCTTTAGCAAGCCAAAAAGTTCACTCGTTTTAGGCAATGAAATTTATCTCCCTGATTTTTCCAAAGAAATACATTTTGAAACCGAAATTGTGCTCAAAATCTCAAAGGACGCTTTCATGATTATGGAGGCAGAAGCAGAAGAATGCTATGATGCCGTAGCAATAGGTCTTGATCTCACCGCGCGGGATTTGCAAACAAAACTGAAAGAAAAAAAGCTTCCTTGGCTTTTATCGAAAGGATTTAAAGGCGCTGCATACGTCTCTGACTTCATAAACAAGGAAAAAATAAACAACCCAATAACCTTTGCAATGAAGTTGAATGGCGAAACAAGACAAGTTGGCAATACGAAAAATATGATCTTTAGCTTTGAGAAGATAATCTCATTTTTAAGTCACTACATTCAGCTAAGACGTGGTGATCTCATATACACAGGCACTCCACAGGGTGTCGGAAAACTTTCTCAGTTTGACAGAATAGAATTGTATCTCGAAAATCAATTAATTTCAGAGCTAAAAGTAAAATGAATCATCAAATACTGACCTTTTTCCTTGTTTCATTTTTTTAGTCATCTCACTGGGGCCGAATATGGCCCTTATCATCGATAATGCAACGAGATTGGGAAGAAAGAACGCATTTGTAAACGTTTTAGGATTGTGTACAGCAACATATGTGCATGGGGCATTTTCCACACCTAGGTGTATCAGCGCTCATTCTCAACAACAAAACGCTGTTTTTTTTAGTAAAACTCATGGGTGGCAGCTATTTATTATACATGGGCTTTAAATCAATTAAATCTGGAATACACAGCTTAAATTCAAAAGAAAGAAGTTCAACGAATGAAAAGCATGCTACGAGTTAAACAAAGCTTTTAACCAGCTATATGGACGGTTTTCTGACACAAATACTAAACCCCAAAGTATCTATATTTTACATAGCAGCTTTTCCAAAATTCTTAGCTTCTGGAGGTAGCATTAAAAAAGGTTTTGAACTTGTCACAATACATTCTTTCAACATCTTTGCATGGTTTACTTTAATGACCATTTTTATATCATTTGCCAGTACCGCCTTAAAAAAGCAGCGGGTAAAAGGCTCGATTAACATTGCGACAGGAACAGTTTTATCTTTGATAACAAATTGTAAAGTTAATAGAGCAATCTTTTCCTGATTCTGTCTCTCACTATGAATAGCTCAATCTCTAACAGAGCTTATACAATCCCCAGTTCTTTTTTTCTTCATATAACTGAATTACGTTGCATTTCTTTATCATACTCTCAAGGACGTTTGTGTAAACAATGTGAGTTTCTCGCAATATTTTATAAAATGTTACCAATATCTAAACAAAATCCTTATTCATCACTTTAAAAAAATAAGCTATGACATTCCTCTTTTCGTTTATGAAACAAAAGTAACTTTTTGATTTATGATAGCACCATACAAACAAAAAAATGATTTAAAAATCATTTTAATTTTCCATTAAAAATTGTTTCTTAAACTAAGATGAGAACTCTCGAGTGCTATTTGAGCAAAAAGTAAACTCTCACCATTATGAATAATAATAAATAATGCACTGATTACAAATAATAAGTTTCAAAAAATTATAAAAACTCCTGACAACTTTCTGAAATAATTTTAAAAGCCCCACGTCTTTTAATGAACAATTAATTTGTTATTCATAACAATAAAAAGCTCCCCATTCAAATATCTGTTACGTTATTTAAGAGGAAAACATTCTCTTTTTTCAAAACCATATTCCTAAAACATATTCTTTTCTTTATCCACACAAAATCATAAAAAACGTTTTTTTCCTTTACACCTCATTTATATCATGCTTCGATACAAAATAATGCTTTTTTAGTGTAATTTAATCTCAAAATAATTAAAGGGAACCCCCAAAAAATGAGCTACAAACAAAATTTAAAAGATAATTCTCAGAATAAGTTACAGCGTGGACTACACAACCGACATGTACAACTTATAGCCATTGGTGGTGCTATTGGAACAGGTCTCTTCATGGGGGCAGGAAAAACAATTAGTGTAGCAGGTCCTTCCATCATACTCGTTTATGCTATTATCGGTTTTGCTCTATACTTTGTCATGCGTGCTATGGGAGAATTGTTGCTTTCTAATTCACAATACCGATCTCTTATTGATTTTTCAACCGATATGCTAGGACCGGGAATCGCTTTCTTTGTTGGCTGGAGCTATTGGTTGAGCTGGGTTGTAACTGGAGCTGCTGACATTATTGCCATCATCACTTATATGAACTTTTGGTGGCCAACACTCAATCCATGGTTTACCGTTTTTACCTGCATTAGTGTCTTTTTAATCTTTAACCTCTTTGCCGTGAAACTATTCGGTGAACTTGAATTCTGGTTTGGTCTTATCAAAGTCGTCGCAATTTTAGCATTAATTGTTGTGGGATTTTATATGATCGTTACGGGCTTTACCTCTCCCAATGGTACGGTTGCTTCTCTCAATCACGTATGGAACGATGGCAATATCTTTCCGCGAGGAATGACAGGTTTTTTTGCTGGATTTCAAATTGCCATTTTTTCTTTTGTTGGTATAGAAATTGCTGGAACAACCGCTGCTGAAGTAAAAGAACCTAAAAAAGTTCTCCCCAAAGCAATTAATGCAATACCGATCCGTATTGTACTCTTTTACATTTTTTCTCTCGCTGTAATTATGTCTGTCACACCTTGGGATCAAATTGTTCCAGATAAAAGCCCCTTTGTCTCGATGTTTTGGCTTGCAGGCATTCCGATAGCTGCTGGCTTGGTAAACTTTGTCGTTATTACCTCAGCTGCCTCTTCAGCAAATAGTGGTATTTTTTCTACCAGCCGTATGATATATGGACTTGCAACACAAAAAGGTGCCCCTCCAATTTTAGGTAAACTTTCCAGATACCATGTTCCAGCCAATGCTCTATTCTTTTCCTGTTTATGTATTTTAATAGGGTATACAATTGCCTCACTCTCTCCAAGCCTCATAAGTGCTTTTACAATTGTGACAAGCATTTCAGCTATTGCATTTTTATTCGTATGGTCTGTAATTTTGATTAGCTATATTGTGTATCGTCGCAATCGCCCTCATCTACACGCTGAATCCATTTATAAAATGCCAGGAGGTGTTATCATGTGTGGGATAATTTTAGTTTTCTTTGTTTTCATGCTCTATTTGTTGACATTAGAAGCTGATACTCTACTAGCCTTAAAATATAGTATATTCTGGTTTGTTTTCTTAGGTATAATGTATTTTATGTTTGTAAAGAAAAAAATAACTCAAGGTAACAAATAAAGTCTATACATAAAAACATCTCAAAAAAGGGTAATTTTAGTTACCCTTTTTCTACTTAACCTCCTCCCCAAACATCAAAAAACGACGATTCCTACCGGCACCGGTTTGTAAACAATCCGGCTTATTAAGGGGGAATGCTGCTGATCATTTATATGGTTCACCTACATAAGGCTCTATGGGCTAGCCCTGCCCTGAACACTCACCACCCATTCTAAAAATACTTAATGCGTAAAATGTTATATGCTTTATATCACTACTCTACACAACAGTATTTTACTGCACAATAGGATAAGAAACGAGCTATTCTGTAAAAAATTCTCTATAAACTTCACTGACATTGTTTACTAATAAAACATGAGATTTATCTAAAACTTTCCCCCCAAAAAAATTTATATTCAATTTTTTATCAAAATTAAAAATATAGCTCTAAACAGAATATATCTTAATAGCTATCTGCAATAAAAAAAGATTCTATGAAAATATTTTTCTATTTGTAATAAATTTTAAATATTAATACTTAAGTGTAAATTTTAAATATATTTTTTAATGTTTTAAATAATAGTTTAACCATTTAAACTTATTTTATTTATATACAAAGTTTTATATTTAATAAATTTACAATTTTATTTATATTTTTATATAGATAACAATATCTATAAATAAATAATTTTAAATATAAAGATATTTATATAAAAATTACTATAAACAAATATACATAAATATAAATTATTATTTATATACATATAATAATAATATATAATATAAATTATATTATATATTATATATATTACTTATGTATAAAACATAAAAAATCAAAAAAATATAATACAATTTATCTTTTTTTCTTATATATAAAATAATTATTCCATTAATTAATAATGTTTTTGCTTTATTCACATATAGTCATAGAAAAAAATTCCTTTACTCCTTAACCATAGCGTGTTCCGATAGAAGGAATTACCTTTTTTAGGGTAATTTTTATTTAAAAATAACTAAGGAGAACTCCCCAAAAATGAACAAACAAAATTTAGAAAAAAAACCTAAGAAGAAATTGCAACGTGGACTACATAACCGACACATACAACTTATAGCCCTTGGTGGAGCGATTGGAACAGGTCTCTTCATGGGATCAGGAAAAACAATCAGTGTAGCAGGCCCCTCAATTCTACTCGTTTATGCAATTATTGGTTGTGCTCTATACTTTGTCATGCGTGCTATGGGAGAGTTATTGCTTTCTAATACACAATACCGATCTTTTATTGACTTCTCAACCGATCTTCTAGGGCCATGTGCCGGATTCTTTATCGGCTGGACATATTGGTTGTGTTGGATTGTCACTGGAACTGCTGAAATTATTGCTATTGTCACTTATACACACTTTTGGTGGCCTGAGCTCAATCCGTGGATTCCTGTTATAATTGGTCTTATGTCCTTTTTAATTCTTAACCTCGTCGCCGTAAAACTATTTGGCGAACTTGAGTTTTGGTTTGGTTTTATCAAAATCGTAGCAATTCTAGTCCTAATCGTTGTAGGATTTTATATGATCTTTACCGGTTTTGTCTCTCCAAACGGTACGGTTGCTTCTCTTAACCATATATGGAACGGTGGGAATATTTTTCCGCGAGGAATTACAGGCTTTTTTGCTGGATTTCAAATTGTTATTTTTGCTTTTGTTGGCATTGAACTCGCTGGAACAGCTGCTGCTGAAGTAAAAGAGCCTCAAAAAGCTTTACCACAGGCTGTTAATTCAATACCAATCCGCATTGTATTCTTTTATATATTCTCTCTTCTTGTGATTATGTCTGTGACGCCGTGGGATCAAATCAGTCCAGAAAAAAGCCCATTTGTAACAATGTATGCACTTATTGGTATCCCAACTGCTGCAGGTTTGATGAACTTTGTTGTCCTCACAGCTGCCGCATCTTCAGCAAATAGTGGAATTTTTTCTACCAGCCGTATGATATATGGGCTAGCAACACAAAAAGGTGCTCCTAAATTTTTAGGAAAACTTTCTCGTAACCACGTTCCAGCCAACGCATTATTCTTTTCATGTATATGCATCTTATTTGGTTATGCCGTTGTATCGTTATCTCAAACACTCATAGCTGCTTTTACAATTGTTACGACAATTGCCGCAACTTTGTTTATATTTGTATGGTCTATCATTTTGATCAGCTATATCGTCTATCGCCGCAATCGTCCTCTCCAGCATACTGTCTCTCCTTATAAAATGCCAGGAGGTGTTGTTATGTGTTGGGCGCTTCTTGTTTTCTTTGCATTCATTATCTATTTATTGTCATTAGAAGCTGACACTGCCATAGCTTTAAAATACACTCCAGCATGGTTCATATTTTTAGGAATTGTATACTTTCTTTTTGGGAAAAAGAATTATGCAAAAAATTAAAAAATAAAGCTTATGTTTCCAAAAACATATAAAAAAGGGTAACTAAAGTTACCCTTTTTTTGATATTTATCTATAAAATTATAAAAGCTATTGACAAAATATCTCTGTAGAATCTTCAATTACGCTCTTTATCAACCAAAGCATTCGATTTTATCCAAGGCATCATAGAACGAAGTTTTTTACCAACTTCTTCAATAGGATGATTATCATTTAAACGCCGCATACTTTTAAAATGAGCAGCACCAGCTTTATATTCTTGAATCCAATTCGATGTAAATTTACCCGTTTGAATATCTTTCAATATACGTTTCATTTCTGCTCTGGTTTCATCCGTAATCACACGTGGACCAGACATATATTCACCCCATTCAGCTGTATTAGAAATCGAATAATTCATATTTGCAATGCCCCCTTCATACATGAGATCAACAATCAGTTTAACCTCATGCAAACACTCAAAATAAGCCATTTCCGGCGCATAACCTGCTTGTGTTAATGTTTCATAACCTGCTCGAATCAATTCAACAAGACCACCACAAAGAACCGCTTGTTCACCAAAAAGATCAGTTTCGCACTCTTCTTTAAATGTTGTTTCAATCACCCCAGCACGTCCACCACCAAGTCCACATGCATAAGATAATGCTACATTATGTGCATGCCCTGAAGCATCTTGCGCCACCGCTATTAAGCAAGGAACACCACAACCCCGTTGGTATTCATGACGAACTGTATGCCCTGGACCTTTAGGAGCAATCATCACAATATCAACGTTTTTTTTAGGTTCAATCAAGCCAAAATGAATGCTCAAACCATGCGCAAAAGCAATCGCTGCCCCATCGTGTAAATGATCATGAATATGTTCCTTATAAATATCAGCTTGCAATTCATCTGGTGTTGCCATCATGATGAGATCTGCCCATTTTGCTGCTTCAGCAACACTCACCACTTCAAAACCATCAGCCATGGCTTTTTTAACTGTTTCCGACCCTGAACGCAAAGCTATTTGCACATTTTTAACACCAGAATCTTTCAAGTTTAAAGCGTGCGCACGCCCTTGAGAACCATAACCAACAATGGCTACTTTTTTCCCTTTAATGAGATTAACATCCGCATCACGATCATAATAAACACGCATAAAAAATTCCTTCTTTCTCTATTTAAACTGGATTTCAGATTATTTTTATTCAATAAGAAACATTATCTACAGTGCATCACACACTTATAAAGACAAAAAACACAGCTTATAAGAACACAGCAATTGAATAATTTTAAAGTTTACATATTGCATAGAAAAAACTGTAGTCCCCAAACATTCCTAAAACATATACGGATCCCCAAATAAACTTCAACTGCTATTCTACAAAAACAATAATTACACAAAATAAGATTTCTAAAGAAAATTTAGCTAATATTCTACTCTTTTATCGTGCAACAACGCTATATTCTAAAAATTAAGATACAACATACAATCTTTAACATGAACCAAATCAATACGGATAGCAAGAAAAATTACAAAATAACAAGTATTGTTTTAATACAACCTTCAAAAGCATATACAACAATATCTTTAGAATAATAGAGAGGATGTTTTTACTTTTTACGTTCTTTTAATATCCACGCCTCTCACACGAAGAAGCCCCCATACGGCTATTATGTTATCCATTTATGGCGCCTTATAAAAAAATTTTAATATGCTCAAGCCCTTTTCAAGAATTCCCTATAATAGTGTAAGATTTATTGCACATCACTCTCTTTACTTCATAAAGCTACAAGTCGATATCATCATTCTATTTAACAGCTCCTATTGCATTAAGCTTATTCATAAGGAGATCTTACGTTATACTATTTACAGATAACCCAAAAATGAGCTCAAATATCAAGAAAATTTGTGTATTGATCCATTAAAATCCTACGCACTCCTTTATAAGGGAAATACTTTCAAAACCCTACTTCTTCTCCATTCAAAGAAATTATAATAAGAAGATTTTAAAACTTCCTCATAATGGATAGTACAAATAAAAAACATCGCATGCACTCAAAAACAAAAGATAGAAAGCAACCAATAAATAGAGGAACAATAGAATATTTATAATGCACGATAATAGTGCTATTTATCTCAAACATATATAAAATTGTTTTTTAAGATAAATTGGCAAACCTCTATAAAAATTTCTTTTCCAATTTTTATAGAGAGAAAAAGATTACGATAATAACCGGATAAAACGCTGAACAGTCTCATGTATTCCATACTCTAATGCATCAGCAATGAGCCCATGGCCAATAGAAACTTCATCAAGCCAAGGAATATTTTTGACAAGAGCAGGAAGATTCATAAGTGTCAGATCATGCCCTGCGTTTATACCTAACTGCAATTCTTTTGCTCTTCTTGCTGCTAAAACAAGTTTATTGAGCTCTTGATCTTGTTTTGTTTTATCCTGAAATGCACCACCGTAAGGTCCCGTGTAAAATTCCACACGATCAGCGCCCATTGCTTTAGCAATATCAAGACCATCGACAGTAGGATTAGCAAAAAGGGATACACGAATCTTTCTGTTTTTTAAATTCTGAATAATAGGTGCTAAAAATTCTGCATCATGAGCAAAATTCCAACCATGATCAGACGTTGACTGATCTGGATCATCAGGAACAAGGGTAATCTGATCCGCATAGTTTTTAGCGATATCCAAAAATTGATCACTGGGATAACCTTCAATATTAAACTCAGCAGTAGGAAAAGTGTTCTTTATTAAACAGTATATATCTGGTAAATCCGCAAAACGAATATGCCTTTCATCAGGGCGCGGATGAACCGTCAAACCTGCTGCTCCAGCAGCAAGCGCTATATGCCCAATATTCGTTATACTTGGCCACGGAAGATTACGTCGATTACGCAAAACAGCAACAGCATTAAGATTAACCGAAAGTTTTACCGCCATGCCCATTTCCATTTTTTTATAGTGTGTAACAAGATAGAAAAAAGGCATTTTCCATCTGAAACTTAGATGATATACACATCTTTTTTCTATCGAACAATCGTTAAACGTTCTGCTGCGCGGGTAATTCCCGTATAAAGCCAGCGCGCATACATATCACGAAATGCAAAACTTTCATCAAACAAAACGACATTATTCCATTGAGAACCTTGCGCCTTATGAACCGTTAATGCATACCCATAATCAAAATCATCATATCGCTTTTTTAATTGCCATGAAATTTCTTGATCAGGGTTTTCAAACGCTGCTTTTAAAAGTTTAATCTTTGCTACCCCACGCTCACTTTCTTCTGGTTTCACAAGAAGATTAATACTTGGTTTAACGGTCTCCTTCTGTGAAGTCATCACCTTCCATAAAGAGCCATTCAACAAACCTTTAATCGGATCATTTCGCAAACACACCAGCTTATCTCCCGCTTGTGGATAATCTGCTGTAAATCCCTTTAACACACGCAAACGCTGATTATAAAGGTGGCGTGTACGATTAACCCCTACCAAAACCTGATCAGCATCCAAAACCAATTGTTGATTGACCTCTTTACGTGTCACAACGCGCGCTTCTCCATAGTCACCATAAGCAATATCGCGTCCTTCACGTACATCCATAGCAAGACGTATAATCGGATTATCTCGCGCTTGCCGATGAATTTCTGAAAGAAGAAAATCTGGTTCTCCATTAGAAAAAAAGCCTCCACCTGATATAGGAGGCAATTGACCTGGATCACCAAGAACAAGAATTGGCGTTCGAAAACTCATTAAATCACGGGCCAATTTTTCATCTACCATCGAGCACTCATCAACAATAATGAGTTTAGCTTGTGCAGCAGCACTTCTTCGATTTAACATAAATGTTGGAGCAATAGACTTTTTTCCTGTTATTTCATCGGAAACTTCCTCTTCTCCACGCGGACAATAAATCAGCGAATGAATCGTACAAGCATTGCTTGCACCTTTAGAACGCAAAACCTGCGCCGCCTTCCCTGTAAAAGCAGCAAATTGAACAGAACCATCAACTGTCTCTGCAAAATAGCGTGCAAGCGTCGTCTTACCCGTCCCCGCATAGCCAAAAAGGCGAAAAAGAGGAAAACGCCCTTCCTTCAACCACGCGGCAACAGCCTTCAATGCATTATCCTGTTCCGGCGAAAACTGCATAGCTTACCAACATAAGATTTGCATAAAAAGAGCAGTATTTTGAAAAAAACCGACTATCAAGAAAAACCTTTTTATTAAGAATTGCTGACACACGCCCATCTAACAACTTTCGTAGCACAATTATCAATTATTTACCCATTGTTTTTTCAAGATATTGTAACAATCTAAATTTTATCTATACATCGATCTTCTTGGTAACACCTTATGCGTATCAAATAAAATATCATTTTTTACAACAGTAACACCAACAATGGAAGATGCATATCTTAAATTTAAAATAACACCTATATACGCTTTTTCTAACCAAAATTTAGAATGAGAAAAAGAGCATTGCAATTGCAAAACCCTCACTAGAAAAAATGTCCTTAACAGGATAAAAATAATGTAATTTTTGAACGCTATTTTACACAATCAATCAGCTTTCTTGCTCATAAAATAAAGTACATCCACTATTACGAAATAATAATTAAATATATCAAAAACCTTTTAGCAGAAATAAAAATAGCTCTCAACAAAACGACTTAATCCTATGATGATACACCTATAAAGTTCCTATCTCCCTCTCATCATGATTTTAATAAATTTACTCTTCATGCTACAAATAAGTGATATCTCAACGAATAAAGAGAGACATCACACTTATATGAAGCACGCTTTATCTCGCACAAATATGTAGCTTTTTCTGTTTCAACAATAAAATATGGTTCGTAAGTATGGCCTTCTTGGTAGTCTATTATAGAAAACTGGGACATGGCTTCAGTCCAGCGTAGCACTTCAGGTTCATCCTCTAGAATATGAGAAAAGCGCAATTCTCCATCTATTGAGTTAAACTTTTTCTTTTTGTCGCAATGTTTTAAAGTTTATAAAAACTAACTGATTAATGCTATTCTTATTGTTAGAAATAACAATAAATCAAGGGGTATAATTTGTTAATAGGCTTGGTGTTATGTCAAAATATCAGCGATGAGATTGCTTTTTGGTTGTTTTAGAAATGAAATAATGAGCTCAAATATTGATGAATGAAACGGAAGGTTTAAATTGAAAATATTAATTCCAGATGACTATCAAAAAGCCACCCTAACATTACAGTCTATTACAAAATTAATGAAATCGCATGAAGTGCTGGTTATAAATAATTTAGCTAAAGAATGTGATTTAGAAGATAAGCTCAAAGAGATAGATATTCTTATCTTAATCAGAGAGCGGACTATAGTTGATAGAAATCTTCTCCTGAAACTGCCAAATTTAAAATTAATCTGCCAAACAGGCCCTATAGGTTCACATATTGATATAGAAGCTTGTAGAGACTTAGGAATTGAAATATTAGACGGTGGTGGAGATCCAACTTCTGCTGCTGAATTTGCGTGGCTCTTAATTATGTCTGCGCGTAGAAAACTCTGTAAATCTGTATCTGATATGAAAAAAGGACGATGGCAAACAACATTTGGCAACCAAATGAAAGGGGCTACTCTTGGAATATTCGGGTTTGGCCGTATTGGTAAAATGGTTGCTCAATATGCTCAAGCTTTTGGCATGTCCATTTTGGTTTATGGGAGCGAGCGTTCAACGCAAGAAGCAAAAAATTTAGGTTATCATTTTACGCATTCAAAAGATGAATTTTTTACACGTCCTGACATTATATCTGTCCATTTACGTTTAAGCGATAAAACCAGAGAAATCATAAAATTAGATAATCTATTGAGCATGAAACCACATGCTATTTTTGTTAACACAGCGCGTTCAGCTTTGGTTGAAAAAGGGGCGATAGAAAAAATACTAAGTTTGGAAAATTCAACTTACTTTGCACTGGATGTTTATGACAGCGAGCCAGTATATGAGAGCAAATTATTGCAATCAGATAGAGTTCTTTGCACACCGCATCTGGGCTATGTGACTGAAGAAAGCTTTGAGAATTATTTTGAAAAAGCTTGCCAAAATATAGCTTCTTTTATAAAGAGCGCTTAATGCCGGCTGAGCCAATGTTTGTAAAATTTATCTTATATCGCTAGCGTATCAAATTTGCACGACACATAATAGCTTATTTCCTTAAATTAAGCATATTCCTTAGTTTTCATATTAATACCAATAGTATGGACAGATTTTTATGTAATCAGCATAAAATACCTAATTTATTGTTGCAAGCATTATTAAAAAAGGCTACTTTATTGGAATACAATTTAATTGGAGGGGGGCTGAGTGAGCAATAATAAATTTATAGAAAAGAATTATTATAGATGGATTATATTGCTTGTTGCCACTATCGCTCAAGCATCAGCTTGCTTCTTTGTTCAAGGGATTGGTCCTTTAGCTAAATTTTTTAAGAAAGATTTCTCGCTTAGTAACTCTCAGATAGGTTTGCTGTCTTCAGCAGCGCAGTTCCTACCTATTATTGGCTTACTTGTAGCTGGTGAATTACTAGACAAGTTTAACGAGCGCTATATTATTGGAGTTGGCGCGATCGGCGTTTCTGTCGCTCTTTTGTTGGGAGCAATCGCAGATAACTATATTTCCCTTTTGGTTTGTTTGCTAATTATAGGGGAATTTTATAGTTCTGCTCAATCCGGTGGCGCTAAATCTGTTTCGGCGCTAAATCTGTTTCTTCATGGTTTCCACAATCGCAGCGCGGATTTGCAATGGGAATAAGGCAGGCGGGGTTAACATTAGGTTGTGGGGGCATTAGCTGGAATAGTTCTTCCTGCTAGTGTGCTTGTCTATGGCATACAAGGTGCGTTTTGGTCGGTGCCATAGTTTCTTTTTTAGGGGGATGTATATTTATTATTTTTTATCACTCACCAGCAAAAGTTATCGCTATCGTTCCAAAAAGCAAGGCAAGAATTTCGTTCTATGCAAATGTAAGATCTCGTCTTGCAATGTTGGCTGCGCCTCATATGAAGAATATTATTTTTCCAAGCGTTTCACTTGTGATCGTTCAATATGTTTTAACCATTTTTATAACGATCTATTTTTATAGAATCTATCACCTGTCTCTAGATAAAAGTGCTTATTTATTTTTTGTTTCACAGGCTTCTGGTGCCTTAGGAAGAATTATTTTAGCAGCGTAGTGTGATCATTGTAAAAAAGGACAATTTTTTCCTGTCTTGTTTTGCATGATTGCAGTCGTTTTTGGATTTTTAATATTAATTTTGGGCATAAGTGGATCCATAATTTATTTAACTATTTTATCTGCTTGGTTAGTTTTTGGAGGAATGGGATAGTATGGCCCTTGGGCTGCTTATATTGTAGACTCTTAAGCCGAAAGAAAGCGTTGTGTTTTCTCTGGGTTTAGCAATATCTGTAAATCAAATCGCAATTATTACTACTCCACCATTATTTGGATTAATCCAAGATTTTACAGACACTTATTTACTAACATGGCTGATTTTAATTATTGTTTTTTCACTTTTTTAATAAAAAAGTAGGGAAATATAATTGGGGGAAATTATAATGATAAATGGAAAATACTTTTTAGTTGAGCAATGTCGAAAGAGACAAACTTTGAGAGGCTTTAGACCATGTTATTTATGATCCATACGGTGGTATTGAATATTCGGTTGAGTTAAAAAAATAGCATTTTCGCTGCTACCACATAGAATATTGACAATTCTTATGAACCAAAAGGTGTCTATTACCCCTAGACCATATTTAATCTTTGAAAACCTTCCTGTTGATAGACAAATTAATATGTCACCTAATCCTTACAATTTAGATGCGTCTTGTAAAAGTGGCTATATTAGCGAAAATTTAATTATGATGTTTTCTTTATTGATCGGAGAGCCTTATTCAATTAAGTTTGAAGGCGAACATATAGTAAATAACCTAGTTCCTTTAGAGGATAATAAAAAAGATTATACAGGATTAGGATCTGAAGTTGAGTTAGATTTTCATATGAAAATGCTGCACTAAAATTTATAACGGATTTAAATTTATCTCCTAAAGGGGATACTTTTATCTGGTGTTCGCAATGGTGTTGATGGTCCGTTAACGATGATGCACGTCTAGCTTTAAAACTTTTAAGTGAGGAGGATTTGAGGAGCTTCAGGGATAATTTATATATAATTAATGTTCCCTATAGATGGAGAAAAAATGGGGTAACTTCTACAAGTAAAGTGCCCCTCGTTCAAGGGGACGGTGAATTCCCAGATATCAGCGCTGTTTTTTATCTAGGCATGTTAGAGCCACAGTCAAAAAAAGCCAAGGAAGCTTTAGATCATTTTTATGAAGCTATTAAGGCTATATCTTTTGGAATTGATGTACAACCAGGAAGATTATTATACATTGATAATAGAATGGCCCTACACTCTAGAGATAAATTTTTTGGATCATTTGATAGTTATGAAAATCCAATGCGATGGATTCAAAGAGTGTTTGTGTCTGCAGATTTATGGAATCATAGATATATAGAACAAATAAAAGAAAGAATATTTAATTTTCAATGTTAATATCCTGATAATGATATGATGTTGAGTATTATTCTGGTTTATATATTGACGATACATCTCATATGTATAGGTTTCTCCCGCATAATCATACCTGATTATAAGCTATGGTGACCTATTGGTTTTCTATGGCTGCATTTGATTTTTGTTATTTTTTCCCTTCCTTTCAAACCGCTAGGGGGATTTTCCTATCAAGCCCCTGAAAGAGCTATTTTGAGTAATTTCATAATGCAAAACCAAAACATAGTAACAAACTTTTCTATTGTTTTCATAGGCATAATGGCTTGCATGGTTGCACCCTTCAAGCAGTGTGGCTTTTTTTCTTGCACGATGAAATCATTCATATATGAGACAACATAATTAATTTATAACAGATAATTCAATGTATTATCTAAAAAATGCAACGAAATAGCTATTAATGTGAACATATGAATTAAAAAAACAAACATCGCGTACAAATAAATTCAAACATAATTGTGCACACGACTTATAACATTTTTTAGATGAACAAATAATAATACACCCCATGTCTTTAAACAAAGAATGAAAATCATAAAATGAGCTCTAAGGATAATAGAAACTCTCCACAAAGAAGAGACAGAGATGAAGACTCCAAAGACTTCATCATCACCATCCTTCATCATTTTGTTAACATATTCATTTTATACAAGAATCTTTCCCTCGGAAGAAATAGCATTTGCAATAGCTTCTTCGCTTGCCTCATCGGGTAATAACATCTCATTATGAGCACATCCCGATGGGATCATAGGAAAACAGTTTTCTAAATGATAAACACGACAATCAAAAAGAACAGGCTTATCACAGTCAATCATCTGCTGAATTTTATCATCAAGTTCATCGGGTTTTGAACAATGAATTCCCACGGCTCCATAAGCTTGTGCCAATTTCACAAAGTCAGGCATAGATTCCGTATAAGAATGAGAAAGACGATTACCATGCAGCAATTGCTGCCACTGGCGGACCATTCCCATATACTGATTATTTAAAATGAAAATTTTCACCGGTGTGTCATGCTGAATAGCTGTTGCAAGCTCTTGAATATTCATCTGAATGGAGGCATCACCAGAAATACACACAACAAGCGCATCAGGATGCGCTATTTGAACACCTATAGCAGCAGGTAAACCATACCCCATCGTTCCAAGACCACCAGAAGTCATCCAATGTTTTGGTTCATCAAAATGATAATACTGCGCTGCCCACATCTGATGCTGCCCGACATCCGTTGTAATATAAGCATTCGCATCTTTGGTAAAAGCATACAGCCGTTCAAGAGCATATTGCGGCATAATGACATCTTTTTTCTCCGCATATGCCAATGAATTACGAGCCTTCCAACGGTTAATTTGCGTCCACCACGCCTCACGGACTTCACTGTTAAACGCTGGTTGCTGTATCTTTAAGAGTTGCGTCATATCTCCTAAAACACAAGCCACATCACCAATAATTGGAACTTCTGCTTTTACAATTTTATTGATAGAAGAAGGGTCAATATCAATATGAATAATACGCGCATGAGGTGCAAATGCATCAAGGCGCCCAGTGATACGATCATCAAATCGTGCTCCAACAGCTAACATGACATCACAATCATGCATGGCCATATTAGCCTCATAGGTTCCATGCATTCCAAGCATTCCAAGCCAATTTTTACCGGAAGCAGGATAAGCACCAAGTCCCATTAATGTTGAAGTAATCGGAAAATCCCCCAATTGAACCAAATTACGTAAAAGCTGTATAGCTTTCATCCCCGATGAAATAACACCACCACCAGAATAAATAATAGGGCGTTTTGCCTCAACTAAAAGAGAAACGGCAGATTCATTAGCCTTAGTATTCCCTTTCAACGATGGAAAAGAATGTAAAGACTCCTGAACTTGAGGTGCTCTATAAAATCCTGAAGCAAATTGAACATCCTTAGGAATATCAATCAAAACCGGCCCAGGACGACCTGATTGAGCAAGAAAAAAAGCTTCATGAATAATAGCCGCAAGATCATTGACATTTTTAACCAGCCAATTACGCTTCGTACAAGGCTTTGTAATTCCAACTGTATCAGCCTCTTGAAAAGCATTTGTTCCAATCACCGTTGTTGACACCTGCCCAGAAAAACAAATAAGAGGTATCGAATCCATAAGAGCATCTTGCAAAGGTGTAACAGCATTCGTTGCCCCTGGACCAGAAGTCACAAGCATAACCCCTACCTTCCCTGTGCTGCGTGCATAGCCTTCAGCTGCATGCCCTGCGGCTTGTTCATGGCGCACCAAAATATGCTGGAGTGTATCTTGGTGATAAAGAACATCAAAAATAGGCAAAACAGCCCCACCAGGATAACCAAAAATATGTTCAACGCCTTGATCTATAAGAGCTTGAACCACTATTTCAGCGCCCGACATTATTTTTCCATCTGCACTCTCTTGCTTTCTTGGATCATTTCTCATTTTTCCCACTCACCTACTTTATAGGACAATAAAAAAGCCCCTAACGGAGCCCATAAAAAAAGCCCCCAAAGGAGCCCATTACACAACACATACTGTATGATTACCCCCATTATTCCAACGTATAAAATATATAAAAAATTCCTTGTAGAGAGATTTCTAATTCCATTGATACCATTCGTCAATAAAAAATTATATTTTCTAAAAAATTTCTTTTTCACGAATTATCTTTTATCTTTCGATAAGTTTCTTTGCAAAGCTCTAACTCTTTTATCAAAAAGTAAGCATCCATTCTTCATCAAATTGATTACGAAACCATGTCATTTGTCTTTTTGCATATCTCCTCGTTTGTATTTTCACCGCTTCAAGAGCACTCTCAAAGCTTCTATATCCATCCAAATAAGCCATAAACTCAGGTATACCAATAGCCTTCATTGCTGGTAATGAAGGGGAAAGTTTAAGTTTTTTCATAGCCACCACTTCTTCTAAAGCTCCTCTTTCAATCATAGAATCCAAGCGTTTATGAATACGTTCATAAAGCAGAGGACGTGGTGGCATGAGAAGAATTTTTTCGGTCAAATTTGGCGCAATGAGAGGTGTTGTTTTTTGTTTCTGCCACCAACTGAGCGACTTACCGGTTGCATCATAAACTTCCAAAGCACGTACAATACGCTGTCTATCGTGCGAAGAAATTTTTTCAGCAACAACAGCATCAATCTGCAACAACTGGCGATAAAGACTTTCAGGTCCCTCTTTATCAAGCAGCAAACGCCACTTCTGCCGCACAACATCTGGAACATGAGGGATTTCCGAAATCCCCTCTAAAAGAGCACGAAAATAAAGTCCTGTTCCACCAACAAAAATAACTGATCTTAAAGAAAAAGTAGCCAATAGCTTCTCGACATCACACAACCATTGCCCTACTGAATAGTTCAAAGTAGGACTCACATGACCATAAAGATAATGGGGAACAATCGCGGTGTCAGCCTCCCTCGGCCGTGCCGTTAAAATATTTAAAACATCATAAACCTGCATTGAATCAGTATTAATAATGAGAGCATTTTTTTCTTGAGCCATTTGCAAGGCAAGTTCTGACTTCCCACTTGCCGTTGGCCCTGCTATTAATGTAACTGTTCTCTGTGTCATGAATAGCAATTTCTCCCAATCAATAACTTATTGCAACATGCAGACACCCCCAAAGCCTTCCTGTATTTTCTCTCCATTATCATAGAGTAAATACTTCAAACAAAAATACGAACACAAATTCCCCTTAAGACAAAGCCCCTTATGAAACTTATAAAAAAGAAAAAATGGACTTAATAACAACACCAAAGGAATTTCCAAGCATTTTTTGCTATCATAATTCAATAACAAACCACAGCTATAATAATTCTGTCCGTTAAGGCCATTAAAAATATACTCTTTGTCATCATTTATGAAAATAATACTAAGTTTAATCTATACAATCAAATAGCTTTATTTTTTCCTATAAAAATAGCATGCTACGCCGGTTTATAATAAGAGCCTCATAAAGTATCATATCAATACCATTTACTTGCGCATCACAAGCAGAGATAAAAATGGACTTAAGAAAGGTGTACCAATATCTCTTATGCAGCATTTCAAAGTCTAGGCTGTTACAATATTGAGAACTGAAAAATACTATGATGACACCAATTTATACTTTGATATTCAGCATAAAGATATAATAATTTCCAATGGATTTTATATTGCACACCCCATACTCTCTATCGTGAAATGAGCTTGAGAAATATTGGACATCACATGGCTGACTTGCAAAATATCCCACACACTAAGGCTGATAAAAAACAAAAAATAATTTTTTAAGGATCAATCCATTAGGAGCGTTACGAACCGTAACTCTCCATCTGGACGCGCTACAATAAATAGAGCATTTTTGCGTCCAGCTTCACGTAATTTATGAATACGTTTTTTAGCCTCATCAATTGTTGTGATAGAACTCTGATTGATATCAACAATCACTTCACCAACGCGAATACGCTTTTTATCCGCTGCACTATTTTGTGCAACAGATGTCACCACTAGTCCTCGAAGTTTATCTGAAATTGAATAACGATGACGCAAATCCTCTGTCAGTTCAGATAACGTCATTCCCATAAATTGCATTGTCACGTTTTTCGACAAATCTTGATTTTTTTTATCATCAACTTCTTCTGTATCTTCATTTGGATCTGTTTCAATCAAACGTCCAAGCTTAACTTTTACTGTTGCTTCTTGCCCATTGCGTAAAATAGTAACGTCCACCACTTTTCCTTCTGAACTTTCTGCAACTAAACGCGGCAAATCACGTGCATGCTTAATTTTGGAATTACCAAAGGAAAGAATAACATCTCCAGTTTGTAACTGGCTATTATCTACATTATTTTCTTCCGTCTGTTCTATTTTACCAGCCACCAATGCTCCCACAGCATTGTCCAATTTTAAACTTTTTGCAATATCCTCTGTTACCGGCTGAATACGAATAGCCAACCAACCACGCCTTATTTCTCCAAAATCACGCAATTGATTAATAACAGAAAGAGCCATATCCGATGGAATAGCAAATCCAATACCGATAGATCCTCCCGAAGGTGAAACAATTGCTGTATTAATGCCAATGACTTCACCATTTCTATCAAATAACGGCCCACCAGAATTTCCCCGATTAATTGCTGCATCTGTTTGAATAAAATTATCATAGGGACCAGCATTAAGATCACGGTTACGTGCAGAAATAATACCAACCGTCACACTTCCACCAAAACCATAAGGATTACCAATAGCCATAACCCAGTCACCAATACGTGCTTTTTCTGAGTCACCAAAACGCACAGCTTTTAATTTTTTACTTCCTGCATCGACTTGAAGCAACGCCAAATCAGTTTTGCTATCCTTTCCAAGAAGCTTTGCCTTTAGTTTTGTACCATCCGTAAAATTAACTTCAATATCATCAGCATCTACAATAACATGATAGTTTGTAACAATAATCCCTTTCTGCGCATCAATCACAAAACCAGAGCCTAAAGAACGCACCTTTTGAAATTGACTATCTTTTTGACCATCCTTGGGTGTAAAAAAATCACTGAAATATTCCTCCAGCAATGAATCTTTTGGGATAACGGGTACCGAGGTGTTTGCATCCTGTTCTGTTCCTTCAACAGTCTGCGCCGTGGAAATATTCACAACTGTTTCCAAAAGCTCAGAAGCTAAATCAGGAATAGAAAGCAATGCCTTGCTTGTCTCGGCTCCCCAAGACAAACTCACTGATCCTGATAGAAACAAAGTCACACAAAAAACAACTCTTGTGATAAAAAACTTTAAAAACGTATTTTTACTCACGACACTTCTATCCATGACATGCCTTTAATCAAAGATGCAAAGAGCCCCACTAAATTTATCTACGTAAAACCAGCACGGCTCGATACTCTCTACCACTTTTACCATAAAAGAAAATGGTCACAGATCATTCTTTTCATGCAAAATCTCGTATCTGCAATCCATTATTTTATCTATTCTCTCCCGATTTTGGATCAGTTTTACTGAGGCCAGTATTCATTGTCGGTAAGAATGCTTTATTTGCCTGCGGCGGATTACGAAAATAGAAAAAGAAATCCTCATTTGGAGAAATCACCATCGGTGTTTTCTCTAAATTCTTGTATTGTTCCATCGCCAACCAAAAATCGTAAAAAGACGGATTAGCCTCCCTCGCATTCAATAAAAGACGAATACTTTCAGCTTGACCTTCACCACGGGTAATTTCAGCATCACGCTTTGCAGCTGCTACAATTTCTTCATATTCACGATTAGCTTCTGCCACAATACGATCTCGCTCCTGCTGACCACGAGCCCGGATATTTTCCGCAGCAGCTTCACGTTCAGCTGCCATTTGCCGATAAACATCTTCTGAAACAGCATCAGTCAAATCGGTTTTACGAATACGCACATCAACAATGGTAATACCCAACGAGCCTGCATCTACAGAAAATTGCTTCTGTACTTCAGCCATCATCGCGCCTCGTTCATCCGATAAGGCTGCTTTAAATTCTCGCTTACCATAAACAGCACGCAAAGCGTCAATAAACCGTGGTGCAAGGTTTTCACGTGCCGCAATTTGTGGACGCCCAGAAGCAATGCGCTGTAAAAACAACTTAGGATCTGTAATACGGTAAATAAAGAACGCATCCACCTCATAATACGCACCACCACGAACCTGTACAGATTGTGTAGGAACATCGTAACGCAATAACCGATTATCAACAATGATCATCTTATCGATAAAGGGCGCCTTGAAATAGATTCCAGGATTAGATTCTACCTGAACAATTTGTCCAAAACGCTTAATTGCTACTTGTTGACGAGGATAGACGATAAATACGGACATCCACAAAATCATCAAAACAAACACTATAGCACTAAAAACAAACAAAAAGCGAGATTGCTGCATAATTAATCTCCTCCAGAAATACGAGAATCTAAGAGTAACGCAGGACGCGCTGCTGTTGCCTTTACTTTTTCCGATGACTTGCTACGCAACAATTCATTCAAAGGTAAATAAGGCACCGCTGGAGAATTTGCCTGATCAAGAACCAGCTTATTTGGTGAAGAAAGAATCCGCCCCATCGTCTCCATATAGAGACGGTAGCGAGCAGCTTCTGGTGAAATCGCAGCCTCTCGAGCTATCGCCTGAAAACGTTCAGCACGCCCTGTTGCCTCTTCAACCATTTGTGCCTTTTCACCTTTTGCGATTTCCCGTGTGCGTGAAGCTTCACCATTTGCTAAACCAATTTTCGTAAAACGCACACGATTTCCCTCTTCAATCATTCTTCCACGTTCCTGCTCCGCCTGCTGAACAGAATTAAACGCAGCAGCAACCTTTGTCGGAGGAGCAGCTTCACTGATAGAAACACGGCTTATTTCGACACCAAGTTGATATTTATCCACAGTCAACTGGATAATCTTTCTAACGTCATTAGCAACTTCTTCTTTCTTGTCACGTAAAACATCATCAACCGGCCGCGAACCAATGACCTCACGCATTGCACTCTCAGCAACTTGGCGGACAGTTCCCTCTTGATCATTCACATTGAATAAAAACTGACTAGGGTATGAAATCCGATAATAAACGGAAAAATTAACATTAACGATATTTTGATCACTCGAAAGCATTAAACCATCACTTTGTTGCGCCTGACCGGGCTTCCCACCAATCGCGATTGTTTTTTCCGTTAAAGGTACTTTCATATAGGTCTCAATTGGCCAAAAATGAAAATGCAACCCATCACCAATAATGCCTTCTTTAGGGATGCCAAAGCGCAACTCTACCGCTTGTTCATTTTGCTGAACAATATAAATTGACTGGTATAGCCAAAAAAACACAATAAGCAGAAGGAATAAAACAGAAAAACTGCTTCTCCCGAATTGTTTAAACTGATCCTGCCCTTTGCGCAAAATTTCATTAAGATTAGGACCATTTTCGCCACCAGAACCAAAGAGATTCTTAGCTGGTGTCTTTTTGTCACCACTGTTTTTATCGCCACTCCACGGGCCACCACCATTTTGATTTGTCCAGGGCATTATCACCTCTTTAACTGCTTACCACTACTCGAACACCAACCATTTGCTTGATCTTATAGGGTGTCTCTTACCTCATTACAATATAACTGATAAACCCTTTCACTTCATATTACAAAAAATTATTTCCGCTCATAAACAACAAAACGTGTCGGATGACTATCTTTATCCCCTTTTGGAATATCTTGTGTTTGCACAATAGTCCACTTTTCTTTATCAAAAACAGGAAAAAAACTATCACCTTCTATAGAAGCTAAAACTTCTGTAAGGAATATTTTATCAGCCATATGCAACCCTTGTTGAAAAATTTCACCCCCACCAATAATAAAAATTTCCTCTACATCATTTTGAGAAGCAACATTTGTTGCAAGAGAACAAGCTTGCGATAAAGAGTGAGCAACATCAGCCCCTTCAGCACAAAAGGTACAATCACGCGTAATGACGATATTTGTACGCCCTGGTAAAGGTCTCCCAATAGAATCCCAAGTTTTTCTTCCCATAATAATGGGCTTACGCAACGTCAAAGCTTTAAAGCGTTGCAAATCCGTCGATAAATGCCACGGCATTACACCTTCACGACCGATAACACCATTTTCTGCAACAGCAGCAATTAAACAAATGGAAATCGTCATATTGCTACCGGCGCTTTAATATGGGGTTGTGCTTCATAATTAAGCAACTCAAAATCCTCAAATTGAAAAGAAAAAAGATCTGTTACCGCTGGGTTTATGCGCATACATGGCAAAGCATTTGGTATACGAGACAATTGATATTTTGCCTGTTCAAAATGATTAGAATAAAGATGAGCATCTCCCAGAGTATGAATAAAATCGCCTACTTTAAGACCGCTTACTTGCGCAATCATCATCGTTAGCAATGCGTAGGATGCAATATTGAATGGAACACCTAAGAAAATATCCGCCGAACGCTGATAAAGTTGACAAGATAATTTCCCCTCCGCAATGTAAAATTGAAAAAGACAATGACACGGAGGCAACGCCATTTCCTCTATTAATGCAGGATTCCAAGCTGATACAATCAAGCGACGAGAATCTGGCGTTTCCTTAATCATCGTTAAAAGATTGTTAATTTGATCAATATGGCGTCCATCAGGAGCGGGCCAAGAACGCCACTGATAACCATAAACAGGACCAAGATTTCCCTTTTCATCAGCCCACTCGTCCCAAATTGACACACCATGCTCTTTCAACCAAGCGATATTTGTATCGCCTTTAAGAAACCACAAAAGTTCATAAATAATTGAACGTAAGTGTAGTTTCTTTGTTGTCAACAACGGAAATCCTGCTTGTAAATCAAAACGCATCTGATACCCAAAGATAGATCGCGTTCCAACACCCGTTCGATCTGTCCGATCAATACCCTGATTTAAAACATGAGATAAAAGAGCAAGATATGATTTCATGAGGGTATTATGTCCGATTCTTCTTATTATAGAAAATAAAAACTGTAAAATCCGTACAAACATAATTCAAATCTTTTTCCAAAAACATCTTACACAAGAAATTATCATGATCTAACTAAATTTTTGATGCAAAAGATAAAATACTATAGACAGCTTCTAAAAAAATGACATAAATGAACAAAGATGGATGAACATCAAATAAAGGGATCGACTATGGAAAAACAAGAAGCTTTAAAACCACATGATACAAGAAAACGTATCTGGGCTATCGTGTCCAGTGCATCAGGTAATCTAGTAGAATGGTATGACTTTTATGTTTATTCCTTTACATCTATTTATTTTGCATCACAATTCTTTCCCTCAGATGGCAATGACGTTACGCAACTTTTAAAAGCGGCGGGTGTTTTTGCTATTGGTTTTCTTATGCGCCCAATAGGCGGATGGCTTTTTGGCTTCATTGCCGATCGTTACGGACGCAAACGCTCAATGCTTATCTCTGTTTTTATGATGTGTGGTGGTTCGTTCTTAATCGCCCTACTTCCTACCTATGAAACCATTGGAATGGCAGCAGGAATTCTTTTACTTTTACTCAGAATGCTTCAGGGGCTTTCTGTCGGTGGTGAATATGGTACAACAGCAACTTATATGAGCGAAATCGCCCTCAAAAATCGCCGCGGATTTTTTAGCTCTTTCCAATATACCACACTGATTGGTGGTCAACTTCTAGCCAGTCTCGTTATATTCATTTTAGCGCTTTATCTCACCGAAGATCAGCTAAAAGCGTGGGGCTGGCGTATTCCATTTGCCATTGGTGGATGCGGCGCAATTGTTGCGATTTATCTACGCCGCACACTCCATGAGACAACGACCAAAGAAAGTCGTTCTAGTGCACAAGCTGGTAGTATTAGGGGACTTCTGAGCAACCACCGAAAAGCTTTCTTTCTGGTTATTGGCTTTACAGCTGGAGGATCGCTCACATTCTACACCTATACGACTTACATGCAGAAATATCTGATCACAACCACTGGCTTTGATAAACATACAGCCACAACAATCATGTCAGCTGCACTCTTTGTTTTCATGTTACTCCAACCCCTCTTTGGTGCTCTTGCAGATAAAATTGGAACAAGAACTTCACTCCTTATTTGGAGTGTCTTATCTATTATCTTTACCATTCCTGGACTTAATATGATTGGTAGTACTGATAGTACATGGATTGCTTTATCAGTCATTACTGGAATGCTCTGCATTATGAGCTTTTATACATCTATCTCTGGCATTGTAAAATCAGAAATGTTTCCTGCTTCAGTACGAGCAATAGGAGTTGGGCTCTCTTATGCTATTGCCAACGCACTGTTTGGCGGTTCTGCTGAATATGTCGCACTTGGATTAAAAGATCTTGGATATGAATCTGTCTTCTATTTTTATATAACCGGCATGATGATTATTGCATTCATTGCTGTTCTCTTAATGCCAGATGCTCGCAAAAAAGGGTATTTACAAGGAGACGATATTCATTAACCTTTAATGTTAACAAACAAGGATTTTAACAAAAAAAGCCCAGAGTACTGGGCTTTTTTTATATCCTTTCCGATAGAAGTTTAAAGCTCACAATTTTTTATCCCTTCAAACACTCTAAAGAAGCAATGTTCCCTCCTGCACACGCCGCTTATAAAAATAAATGGCTTCATATTATTATGTAATAAATACTTCTTTAGCTGAATTTAATTCACTGAAGATAAAAAACGTTTGATTTATTTTAATATTCCCATGCCCACTCAAAATCGAAGAAAAGTGATTATCTTTCAAGATAATTTTATCAATAATAAAGATTACACTCATGATTTTGTTTAATACGTTCTTAATAGTACCCCCTCATGCAAAACAAATTCTTTCATGAAAATAGAAAATACCATTATATTATGAATTCGCACACTTTTTTGAGAAACATTTCTCAATGCACCCAACTCCATTTCACAACGACACCCGTGAATGACATAACGTAAAAGCCCCGTAAAATATAAACATGAACATTACTCTCTTTACACTTAATAAAAGTGCAAGCCGCTATCATTATACTTTTGACGAACTCTTAATATTGTACTCCCCCTTAACACTTAAGCTCATTCATAAAAAGTATTTTAACAGATACACCAACCTCGCATGAAATAGTCAATAACATCATTTTACGGAACAACATCAAGCATATAAACTAAAGAGTATCATATCTTCATAAACACTCTGCATATGCAAATAATTCACAATCAAACAAAAAATAATATTTCCTTAAGGATAGTAAAAAGCGTATGATTTACGCAATGTAACAACACCATGAGCCCAAAACACCACTGATAGCTCTAGAAAAAATCTTTATGTTTCCCTAAAAAATTATCATGATACAATGGCGTTTTTATAATGCACATCGTAAATAGCTTTAAAAAGAAGAAAAGTTATAAATCTAAAAGGGGAATACTTCATGAATAATCAAACAACTTTAGATCCACATGATACAAGGAAACGTATTTTTGCTATCATATCCAGCGCATCAGGAAATCTGGTAGAATGGTACGACTTTTATGCTTACTCCTTTGCATCGGTTTATTTTGCATCACAATTTTTTCCTGAAGATGAAGATATTGTTACACAACTGTTAAAAACGGCAGGAATCTTTTTTATTGGCTTTCTTATGCGTCCAATTGGAGCATGGCTCTTTGGATACATTGCGGATCGTTATGGACGTAAACGCTCAATGCTTATTTCTGTTTTTATGATGTGTGGTGGCTCTTTTCTCATTGCCATACTTCCCACTTATAAAACCTTGGGAATAACAGCAGCATTTCTTCTCCTTTTAGTCCGTATGTTTCAAGGACTTTCCGTTGGCGGTGAATATGGTACAGCAGCAACTTATATGAGCGAAGTTGCGCCCAAAAATCGTCGTGGTCTCTTTGCTTCTTTTCAATATGCAACAACGATCTCAGGTCAACTTCTCGCAAGTTTTATAATATTTATTTTAGCCATTTACCTTAACGAGGATCAGTTAAAAGCATGGGGATGGCGTATTCCCTTTGTCATTGGTGGCTTTGGAGCAATCGTTGCAATTTATCTGCGTAGTTTGCTTCATGAAACAACAACCCACAAAAGCCGCTCTGAACAACACGCTGGTAGTCTTCGAGAACTTTTTCGCAATCATAAAAAAGCTTTCTTTTTGGTTGTTGGCTTTACAGCTGGTGGATCTCTCACATTTTATACATACACCACTTATATGCAAAAATATCTGATCACAACCACGGGCTTTGATAAACAAACCGCAACAACGATAATGACTGCCGCCCTCTTTGTTTTTGTGCTACTCCAACCCCTTTTTGGTTCCCTAGCCGATAAAATTGGAGCAAGAGCTTCACTCATTAGTTGGGGGGCATTATCCATTATCTGCACCATTCCTGTACTTAAAATGATCGGTAATGCCCATAATCCATGGACAGCACTCTTAATCATTATTGGAATACTCTGTGTTATGAGTTTTTATACGTCCATTGCTGGTATCATAAAAGCAGAATTGTTCCCTGCTTCAATCCGAGCAATTGGTGTTGGATTTGCTTTTGCCATTGGCAACGCACTCTTTGGCGGTTCTGCTGAATATGTAGCGCTTGGATTAAAAAATATGGGATACGAATCTGTTTTCTTTTTTTACATCGTTGGTATGATGGTCATTGCACTCATCTCTATTCTTCTTATGCCCGATATAGATAAAGGAGGATATCTCGATAAAGACGATAAACTTCATTAAACTTATTTTCTGGATAAAAAAAGCCCAAGAAATTGGGCTTTTTTTGATCTCCTCTCCACCCTAGTAAAGAACGAAAAGCCCGCCCCGCATTCATCTTACAAACAACTCAGTTTCTTTTAAATTGTCTATAGTTACTGCCCTCTTTATGTAATTTACTTGATAAGATTCTATGGGCAGCCCTACCCTAAATATTTATCACGATATCTAAAAAACACCTCATACGGAAAACCTTATCTGAGACTTACCTCACCCTCCTAAATGATGATGTGTTATGATACAATAAGATAATTAAGGACACAAAATCCCCTTTTACATTAACTTAAGCTTTATGAAATGTCTTCAGTTTTTGGGCTTTCTGCTCATAAAGACCATCTCTTCTATAATCCTCCGGTATGATGCCAATATTGCATTCTTCTCATCAAGTTTAAAGGTATCTTGATCTACTTTTCAATGTTCTCTCCCTTTAAATGCAATGTGATAACTTTTTATTCTACAACACAAGTAAAAATCTTAAAACGAATGACAACATAACTCTAATAAATCATCTTAAAGAGTTTCCCTAAGAAATTATTATAATACCATTGAATTTTTCTGGAAATCATAAACAATTATGTTTAGAAAATATGAACTATAAATCCAAAAGGGGAACAATTCATGAAAAATGAAACAACTTCAGCATCACAGGATGCAAGAAAACGTGTTTTTGCTATTATAGCAAGCGCATCAGGAAATCTCGTAGAATGGTATGATTTTTACGTTTACTCATTTGCATCAATTTATTTTGCATCACAATTCTTTCCCTCCGATGGTGATACGATTACGCCACTGTTAAAAACCGCAGGTGTGTTTTTTATTGGCTTTCTTATGCGCCCTATTGGAGCTTGGTTTTTAGGGTTTGTCGCCGATCGTTATGGACGTAAACGCTCGATGCTTATATCCATTTTTATGATGTGTGGTGGCTCTTTTTTCATCGCCATACTTCCCACCTATGAAACCTTAGGAGTAACATCAGCAATCCTTTTACTTTTAGCTCGGATGATGCAAGGACTTTCAGCAGGTGGTGAATATGGTACAGCAGCCACTTATATGAGCGAAGTTGCTCTCAAAAAACATCGTGGGCTTTTTGCTTCTTTCCAATCTGCCACCCTTATTACAGGTCAACTTCTTGCCAGCTTCATTATATTTATTCTAGCATCTTATCTCTCTGAAGATCAGTTAAAAGCATGGGGATGGCGCATTCCTTTTGTGATTGGTGGTTTCGGGGCAGTGATTGCGATTTATCTGCGTCGTTCTCTCCACGAAACAACCACGAAAGAAAGCCGCTCTCACAAACACTCTGGCAGTCTTAAGGAACTTCTCACCAAGCATACAAAAGCCGTTGTCGTAATTGCATGCTTTGCATCAGGAGGATCACTCACATTTTACACCTTTACGACTTATATGCAAAAATATCTGATCACAACCACCGGCTTTGATAAACATACCGCAACAACGATTATGACAGCTGTACTATTTATTTTCATCCTATTCCAACCCATAGCTGGTATCATAGCCGATAAAATTGGAACAAAAACTTTACTTATCATTTGGAGTATACTCTCTGTCATCTTTACATTTCCTGGACTCTGGATAATCGGTAATACGCATAGTATATGGGTTGCCTTTTCCGTCATTATTGGCTTGCTCTTCATTATGAGCATGTATACATCCATCTCTGGTGTCGTCAAATCAGCAATGTTTCCCTCTTCAATACGCGCATTAGGCGTTAGCATCTCTCATGCCATTGGCAACGCCTTATTTGGTGGTTCTGCTGAATACGTTGCGCTTGGATTAAAAAAGTACGGTCATGAATCACTCTTTTATTTTTATATAACCGTCGTGATGATCATGGCATTCATTGCTCTTCTCTTTGTCCCGAGTATGCGTAAAGGAGGCTACCTCCAAGAGGATGAAAAACATTAACCCTTTTTATCAACGAAAAAGCCCAAGAAATTGGGCTTTTTTTATCATTATCACAAATTTAATATTGTTTAAATTTTATGAAGTGCATTAAGGTGCTTAGCAACTAGATAATAAAAAGTCACACGACTTTTTCTACGCTCTCCAGACATCATCTCAGCCACTTTTGAAACAGCCATTTTAGCACTCTTCTCATCGGCTTCTAAAACATCTTGAACCCATTTTTCAACACGTTCTAACTCTTTTGGATCCGATGTAGCAACAAGCGCTGCATCCTGCTTTTTCATCACTAAAGCTAAACGACGGCTAAGTCGTTCTACTGCTGCTTCATCGGGATTTGAATCATATAGTTTAATATCTGCTAAATTATTTGTCATTTTGCATCATCTCCTCTCCAAAAATGAGCGGACTATACTTTACAGCCGCATCATATAGCTCCATAAATAATTAGAGGATTAAAAATATTAACAACCCCCCCCTTTTCCTAAGACTGTTCTTCATCTATATTTAGAGGGCTGGTTTACCAGCTATGGTAATAAATGGACGGTGTAATAAACCTATTGGACCCGGGGGCGGTACCCGGCGCCTCCACCAAAATATAAGAAACCAAAATTATATTTTGGTGGGGGCGAAATAGGATCGACAAGGGTGTAAAGATCGCTCTTTTACTCGGCATTGTACCACCGTTATCGGACTAAATGAGTAGTTGCAAATGACAACTATGCGGAAGCACGTCTCGCCGCTTAAGGTGGTGTGAATGTTTCAATTTAAGTCTTAAACCGTCGCAGGTTTAAGCGGGGTTCGGAGGCACCTGGCAACAGAAGCCTTCACTTTTTTAAATGTTGTTGATTGATCTTTCAGACATTATCAGACATTATTTACCATAGAGTTTCGTATTTATTCGATTTATTGAGGTGCATCGTAGAAAAAATCTGCTAATTTAAAATATATTCTGTCACACAATATCAATACGCCCCATTCTGCTACGTGAAATAAAAGGAATAAACTTCGATGGTTAAAGATCAAATCCGTTACGATATTCTCGTTCAGGATGCGCTTCGTGGAGTTATCCGTAAAGTTTTATCGGAAGTTGCCAAAGCAGGTCTTCCGGGAAATCATCATTTTTTTATAACTTTTTTGACAAATGCCCCAGGCGTTAAAATTTCTCCTCGGCTAAAAAATCGCTATCCCGAGCAAATGACAATCGTCTTACAACATCAATTTAGAGATCTCAGTGTTTCAGAAACAGCTTTCGAAGTAACCCTCTCTTTCAGGGAAATAACCGAAAAGCTCGTGATTCCTTTTACTTCCATTCAGGTCTTTTATGATCCTGTAGCAGCATTTGAAGCAGCATTTGATCTGCCCTCAAATCTGACCTCTGGAGAAAGTGAAAATTCAGAAAATACCTCAACTACGCCTATTACCTTATCAAACAAACAAAAAAAAGAAAATACGCTTACAAAAGAACAAAATCTCAGTACAAATAAAGAACCTTCAAATAACGATGCAAAACAAAATCAAAGTGCTGATGTTGTCTCTTTAGATTCCTTTCGGAAAAAATAATTTTTCTCATGACTGAATTGATTAATCTTCGCCAATTTCGAAAACAAAAAAAACGTACAGAAAAATCTCTTTGTGCTGAGCAAAATCGTTATCGTTTTGGACGAACAAAAACTGAAAAAAATTTTGAGCAGCAAAAATCTTTAAAAATGCAAAAATTTCTTGATCAAAATCGTTTGCGAAACGACGAATAAAGGTGGAAAAATGCACGAAAATAATTCTATCGATTGGTCAAAAGTCATTCCACGAAAGATATCTGTTCGCGTTGATGGACACGCAACAAGCGTCTCTTTAGAACCACCATTTTTAGATATTCTAAAAGATATAGCCCGCAAAAAAGGACAATCTTTAGCCTTTATTATTACCGATATTGATAGCAAAAGACCACAACAAGTAAATCTTTCGGCTTCGTTACGCGTTTATGCCCTTCAAAGCGTTCTCACCCAACGCCTTTAATGTTTGTGCTTATTTTTTACGTTCTCTTTCTGTCTGTTCAACTGAAACTGTTGTGACTTTTTAAGAGAAGTTTTTTTTAATCTAGAACTTCAATAAAAAAAAGACTACAAAAGAGAGATAATGAGTAATTTTTCTGATCATACCATACCTTTCTTTGAAGAAGATTCCCCTCCAGACCATGATAAGAAGAGCTCTGGTTTTTTCTCCCATACTCTAAAAGAACAAAAATCATATAACACAGACTATTTAGAACAACTCAATCCAGAACAGCAACAAGCTGTTATGAATACTGAGGGACCTCTTTTAGTTCTTGCAGGTGCTGGTACAGGAAAAACGCGCGTTTTAACAACCCGTATTTCTCACATTTTACGCTCTGGACTTGCTTCTCCTCAGCAAATACTTGCTGTCACTTTCACCAACAAAGCAGCACGTGAAATGAAAATACGTATTGGTGAACTTATTGGAGAAGTTGTTGAAGGTATGCCTTGGCTTGGAACCTTTCATTCCACTGGAGCTAAAATTTTACGCCGTCACGCAGAGCTTGTTGATTTAAAAAGAAACTTTACAATTCTTGATAGCGATGATGTTCTTCGACTTTTAAAACAACTTATTCAAGCTGAAGGATTAGACGATAAGCGTTGGCCCGCACGAAACCTTGCCATGATGATTGATTCTTGGAAAAATCAAGGACTTTCACCAAAACATATCTCAAAAAGTGATGCTCATTCCTTTGGTAACGGCATGGGACGTGAACTTTATCACAGTTATCAAAATCGATTAAAAGATCTTAATGCTTGTGATTTTGGTGACCTTCTACTTCATTCTATCTCTATCTTCCAACATAATCCAGATATTCTTCGCGAATATCATTCTCAATTTCGTTATATTCTTGTCGATGAATATCAAGATACAAATACAGCACAATATCTTTGGCTTCGGCTTTTGGCCCAACATCCTCAAGGTCAACATGTTAATCTTTGTTGTGTTGGCGATGATGATCAATCCATTTATGGATGGCGTGGTGCAAAAGTCGAAAACATATTACGTTTTGAAAAAGATTTTCCTTCTGCTAAAATTATTCGTCTAGAACGCAATTATCGCTCAACATCTCATATTCTTAAAACCGCCTCCCATCTCATTGCTCATAATGAAGAAAGACTGGGAAAAGTCCTTTTTTCTGCTCAAATAAAGAGTGAGGAAGAAAAGGTAAAAATTCATTCAGCATGGGATTCGGCAGAAGAAGCACGAGCAATCGGAGAAGAAATCGAACGCGCACAACAAACCGGTCATGCATTAAATCATATGGCTATATTGGTACGCGCATCATTTCAAATGCGTGAATTTGAAGATCGCTTTGTAACACTTGGCCTTAATTATCGCGTTATTGGTGGTCCTCGTTTTTATGAGCGAATGGAAATACGTGATGCCATGGCTTATTTACGCGTTGTTGTCCAACCTACTGATGATTTAGCTTTTGAGCGTGTTATTAATACACCCAAACGCGGCATAGGAGATGCAACCCTGCGCATTCTTTATGAGAGTGCACGTGCACGTGCTGTTCCTCTCTTTTCTGCTGCCGCAGACATCATTGAAACAGATGAATTAAAGCCTAAGGCACGCAGTGCGTTACGAAGCCTCATTGAAAACTTCCGCCGCTGGCAAAATATGCTTCAAGACACTCCTCATAGAGAACTTGCCGAGATCGTCCTTGATGATTCTGGTTATACAACCATGTGGTTAGAAGATCGCTCACCAGAGGCTCCTACAAGACTAGAAAATCTTAAAGAAATGATTCGTTCCATGGAACAATTTGAAAATCTTCAAAGTTTTTTGGAACATGTTGCACTCGTTATGGAAACGGAAAATAATGAAAATATGGATGCAGTCAACATCATGACACTTCATTCAGCCAAAGGACTTGAATTTGAAACAGTTTTTCTTCCAGGTTGGGAAGAAGGACTCTTTCCCCACCAGCGCTCATTAGATGAAGGTGGACGTTCAGGATTAGAAGAAGAACGGCGTCTTGCTTACGTAGGTCTAACAAGAGCAAAAAAACATTTGCATATATGGTTTGTATCGAATCGAAGAATTCATGGACTTTGGCAACCTGCTCTTCCCTCCCGTTTTCTAGATGAATTACCAGCAGAACATATAGAAGTTGTAGAAATGGAAACATCCTATGGTGGTTATGGAAAATCTTCCTTTCAACATCACGATTCCTTTTATACTGACTATGCAACAGCAAGACAAAAGCGTGCACAAAAAAACAAGAATATTGAAGGGAAAGTTATCTCTCAATCAATCTCTCATGCACCATCAGATTTTTCTGTCAATGATCGGATTTTTCACATAAAATTTGGTTATGGTCATATTACAGCAATAGACGATCATAAATTGACAATAATGTTCGAAAAAGCCGGAGAAAAGCGTGTACTAGACAATTTTGTAAACAAAGCTTAATTACAAGTAAACCACGATCAATTTTTTCAAGAAACCACTTTATTTTATTCTGAATGTCATTTCCATTTACGAACAAAAGCTTCAATGGGCAAATTTTGCATATCAGGCAATGCGTTGTGAATTTTATCAAGCGGCCAATCCCACCAAGCCATATCTAAAAGGCATTCTATGACATGATTGGGAAAACGCATCCGCAACCGTTTAGCAGGCACCCCAACAACAATCGTATATGGCAAAACATCTTTCGTTATAACAGCGTTCGCGCCAATGATAGCGCCATGACCAATTGTCACCCCAGGCATAATAACCGCACCATATCCAATCCACACATCATGCCCAATAATAACACGTTTTGCACAACGCCTTTCACGAAAACCACTATCTAATGCCATATAACGAAAATATTCGTTTGGACGATAGGTTATTTTATGCGTTGAAACGCGCTCCATAGGATGCTCCAACGCATTCATCCGTACATGAGATGCAATAGAACAAAAGCGCCCAATATCGCTATAAATAGCCTCACTATTACGCTCTAAATAAGAAAAATCTCCAACGGTTACATCCCGTAAAATCACCCGCTCATTAATTTCCACATAGCGCCCTAATTTACAACCATGCAGCCGCGCTGTCGTATGGATACGAGGCTCACTTTCATGAAATCGAAGATCTTTCTCAATATTCATACATCTTTCACCAATGTTTCATCAATAGATATGGAAAGACATACCAATAAAGCCAATAAAATCAACCATGAAACAAACATTGCAAAACAAACCTGCCGATGTTACAATTTCTCGATCTATCTAAGAGAGTCAAACTATGAAAAATGTAATACGCATCTTGGGGCTGACAATCATATTTCTTGCAGGTGTTTTTATTTATGATACGCTGACAAATAAGCCTTTAGGTGATAACTTTACTCTCACTGATTCTAATGGAAAAAATATTACTGAGGCTGATGTTCGAAGCAAGCCTTCAATAATTTTTTTCGGCTTCACTATGTGTCCTGAAAGCTGCCCTACCACACTGATGAATCTTGATCGATGGCTTACAGCCCTTGGTCCTGAAGCTGATAAATTAGGTATATGGTTTGTGACTGTTGATCCTGAACGTGACACACCAAAAGTACTCCATGATTATCTCAGTAATTTTAACAATAAAATTGTTGGCATTAGTGGAGATCCTGATAAAGTTCATAAAATGGTCAATTCTTTCAACATCGTTGCTGAAAAAGTTCCTGAAACAGATGGAAACTATACATATAACCATACAGCAGCAGTTTTTTTACTCAAAAAAGGTGGAAAATTAGCTGGCGTTATCCGTTATGACACGAAAGAAAGCGATAGCGAATTAAAAGATGAAATCGCCATTGAACGGTTAAAAAAACTCATCTTAAACTAAAAAAAGCCGATCAAAAGAAAGAACAGCATGTCGCAACAAATTCGCCTCTATTATACTGCTTCTAAAAATGAAGCAGAACGGTTCTATACCCTTATAGAAACAGCCTTTGACGAAGAAGGTTATCCTCTTGCTCTTACAGAGATAGATGAACAAAATGCTGTATATGAGCTTTCTCTATATGTCGATCAAGACAATCAAGAGAACGCATTGAAACGTTTTGCCAAAATTCTTTCTATAGATTTTGATAAAATTAATATGGAAGTTTTACCCAACATTGATTGGGTACAAAAAAGCCTAGAAGGACTAAAACCTGTGCAAGCTGGTCCTTTTTTCCTTCATGGAAGTCACAACCGAAACGCCATTCCAGCAAATGTTCTCCCTATTGAAATTGAAGCTAATCAAGCTTTTGGCACCGGACATCATGGAACAACAGCCGGTTGTTTAGAAATGATCGCCAAAGTCATGAAACACGAAAATCCCCAAAATGCCCTTGATCTTGGTACTGGGAGCGGTGTACTAGCCATTGGCATAGCAATGCTCAAACCAATTACTGTGCTTGCATCCGATATTGACCCAATTGCTGTTCAAGTTGCACAACACAATATCGAATTCAATGATGTCAATGAATATGTTACAGCTATTACAGCAACAGGTTTTGCCCATGATGCAATTGCATCACGAGCCCCTTTTGATCTCATTGTTGCCAATATCCTTGCTAATCCGCTTATTGAACTTGCGCAAGAAGTGGTAACGGCACTTCAAAAAGAGGGGTCACTTATACTCTCTGGAATTCTTGAAGAACAACATGCCCATGTTTTGGAGACTTATATAAAACAAGGACTGAAGCATATCGAAACATACCACCGGCAAGGATGGGTTACGATACACCTGAAATAAAATAAAAGAAAAGGACGTCGTTATGTATCAATCTTTTGAGGCGACAACAAATCCTGCTTATGCAGCAGAACGCATTTCTTGCCTTCGTAAAGAACTCGATCACCTTGGACTCGATGGTTTTCTTGTTCCGCGGTGCGATGAACACCAAGGAGAGTATGTCCCTCCTCATGCTCAACGCCTTAGCTGGTTAACCGGCTTTACTGGATCAGCTGGGATTGCACTGATTTTAAAAAACAAAGCCATCATATTTACAGATGGGCGATATAAGCTCCAAGTTCGCCAACAAACTGATCCTGATATTTTTAATTATGAAGATCTCATAACTTGTCCTCCCTCACAATGGCTTGAAAAAAATGGTCAAAAACTTTCTATTGGCTTTGATCCATGGCTCCACACGATTGCTGCCACCGATGCATTAAAAAACGCATTAGAAATGAAAGCAGGTGGAAAACTTGTAGAAGTTCAACATAATCCCATTGATCTGCTCTGGCATGATCAACCAAAATTACCACAATCTGCCTTATCAATTCACCCTCTCAAATATGCTGGGTGCAATACAGATGAAAAACTCGCTTTGATTTACAAAGATATACAGCAAACTCATGCAAATGCTTTTATTTTTACAGACCCCTCTTCCATTGCATGGACATTCAATATACGGGGCAATGATGTTTCCAACACGCCTTTTTCCCTTTGTTTTGCTCTCATTCCACTTAACAAAACACCAGCTTTATTCATTGACAGCAAAAAACTTGGTGTAGAACAGAAACAATATCTAGAACGTTATGCAAAATTATATGAACCAGAACAGCTTATTCCCAAGATCAAAGAGTATGTTCAAAAAGGGACAGTGTTTGCCTTAGATCCACAGCTAACATGCGAAAAATTACGAACTGTTATTGAAGAAAAAAATAGCTTTTTTATCACACTTACCGATCCTGCTGCTCTACCACGTGCCATTAAAAATGACACAGAACTCAATGGCGCACGCAAAGCGCATCTACGCGATGGTGTTGCCCTAACCCGTTTTTTTTCTTGGTTAGATAAACAAATACCAGGGTCAATAAGTGAAATTTCTGCTGCTCAAAAATTAGAAGAATTTCGCATAAATACAGCAAAAGAAATGGGAGAAAAACTTGAAGATCTTTCTTTTGATACAATCTCCGCAACAGGAGAAAATGGTGCCATTATTCATTATCGTGTAACAACGCAAACAAATAAACAACTCAAAGCCGGTGAACTTTACCTCGTTGATTCAGGTGGACAATATCGTGATGGCACGACTGATGTCACACGCACCGTAGCAATTGGGAATATTGGAGAAGAAGAAAAACGCTGTTTTACGCTTGTCCTCAAAGGCATGATTGCTCTTTCAACTATCAGATTTCCAAAAGGCACACGAGGACAAGACCTTGATGCTCTTGCACGCATTGCATTGTGGAAAGCTGGTTTTGATTATGCCCATGGCACCGGTCATGGTGTTGGATCTTATCTTTCTGTCCATGAAGGACCGCAAAATATTTCTCGCAAAGGGTGCCAAGAACTCATCTCCGGTATGATTCTTTCAAACGAGCCAGGCTATTACCGCGAAGGCGCTTTTGGTATCCGTCTTGAAAATTTGATGATTGTGCAGCCAGCACAAAAAATTGATGGTGGAGATATAGAAATGCTCTCGTTCGAAACACTCACACATTGCCCCATTGATCGACGGTTAATCCTTCCAGAGCTTTTGACACAAGAAGAACGACAATGGCTCAATGATTACCATGCGCGCGTTTATCAGATGAATGCACCTTACTTAAATGAAGAAGATAAAAAATGGGCAAAAGAAGCAACAATGCCCCTTTAAATGAAGCAACCTATAACTTTTACCCTTTCTACAAAACACTACACCCTTCTCTTTTAAAGAGAGAAGTGCGAATTTACCATCAGCAAACACAAAAAATATTTCTACAAGATACTTCAAGTTTTTTGCTGGTACGGTAAACGCTAACCTCGGTGAAGCAAGATGAGATACACCTATACGCGGTAATACTTATCTTGGCGATCTCCATCTAGACACTCTCATATCCCTAGTTTCTTTATATGGAAACTTTCGTTATATTTTGTAACCCTCCGCATCGTATTTCTAAAACACCTATTATAACCAGCTTATTACGCTGTTTGGATTCAAAAATTCTGCATATTTATTCGAATAAATTTTACCTTTTTGTTTGCTTCACAATGATAATTTATATTATTTTAATTCTTGAATCATTTACAATAGCTGTAATTCATTATAATACATATTGCTACAATGAAATAGAATCTGCCATGAAATAAAATTAAGTATTTAGAATTAAAAGAAGGAGCATGATGATAACATCAGCGTTAAGGTTTTTTATTTATTTGCATAGTTAACAATACAATATTATTTTCTAGACTATTACTTATTGTTGAAAAACGTTATCCACAATATAAATAGTTTCCAACTGCACAGTATGAAAACAACATATATGGAGGTATATGTTTTTACCTGAACATGTCATTCAGCTAAAAAATTAACAACAATAACAGAGTATATGAAAAACTACATAACACAAAAACAGTCACATAAGTAAAGGAGATTCAAACTCTCTACAAAATTTCACAAATACTTTGAAAAAGACACAATAAAGCGTGTATCTTATGGCTTGTTAGTTAACAAAATCTTAATCACAGATCTTAATAAGCTATATCCTTATCCAGTATTTTAGAAATAAAGTGATTATCCTAATGCGTATAGTTTTATTTTGTTCCATAATATTATTTTTGGATACTATATTGGGCCTTCTGTATTGAAGGAAATTACTAAATTTAAGCGAGTTCCTATTGCTGTATTTTCTGAAAATCAAGTCATTACTCCAAATAAGTACGATAAATTATACGAAGAGTACGTAAAGACACAATATCCTGATAATATATACGAAGAGCGTCTAGAAATTGCGAAAAAATATCTGGATAATAAGAGTTATGGTGTATATCATGTTCTAAACCCTGGTATGATAGTGCTAATTCCTGAAAATAAATCTTATCCATGCGAAAGTTGTTTGGTGTGCATGCCTTGTGGACTTATTACAGAGAGAGTATAATAAAAAATTTCCAGCATTATCCCTACCTACCTACATACATAAGTTACGTTCTCAATATAATTGGAAAGAAAGCGATTTCATTTGGGCAAAAAATCTGGTCATGAACTCGACAGATCCAATGTTTAGATATGCACGAATGGTATTTAATTCTGAAATATTCTCAGTCCAAATACTAGCTCTAATAAACGAAATTTCCTATGCTGAGAAATTTGAGAGAGATGAAGGAAGTCAGAAAAAAAATTATGCTGCTAGACGCATTAGCGAATATCCGAAATTTTGTAATGAAATTGGACAAGTGTACCATCTAATAATGCCTGATAAGCATAGATACCAGTAATCTTTTATAATTCAACATAATAAACAACTCGCAGTTATATCCCTTATTCATTTATAGCGGAATGTTTTATTATATTTTGTAATCTTCCGCGTTATATTTCTATTACGTCATTATAATTGGTTTATTACGGCATTTTGGATTAAATTATACATATTTATTCAAAAATTTTACCTTTCTTCACAGTAATAATTTATATCTTTTACTAATAATAACCTTGTATATTCTTCATCATAATAGTTTAAGTTTAATATTTAAGTTCAACGTTAATCATTTTTAATAACTTAATAAATATCAAAATATATGGCGCTCTGTTTTTGCAAAAAACAGCCCCTATTATCCCCCTTTTTGATTTCATCCCCCCAAAAATGTAAGAGAGATAATCATACAAACAGCATACGATCTTCTGGAAAAATCCCTCTAAACATTATGTTTCTCAATCAGCTGTAGCCAAGCCTCTTCATCGATAACCTCAACACCTAATTCCTCAGCTTTAGCCAATTTGGAGCCCGCTCCAGGTCCTGCAACAAGAAGATCTGTTTTTTTAGAAAGTGAACCAGATGTTTTAGCCCCTAATCGCTCTGCCAATGCTTTTGCTTCATCGCGTGACATATGCGCCAAAGTTCCTGTAAAAACAATGATCTTCTCTGCTATTGGTGAAGAATCTGCTATGATAGGCTCCTCATCAAGAGGTATTACTTCTTCAAGCAAAACAGATAAAATCTCACGGTTATGCGCTTCTTGATAAAAATCAACAATTGCGCTCCCTACCTGTGGTCCAATTCCTTCGATATTGGTAAGCTCTATCCAAGCCTCATTTCCTTCTTCATTTTCCTTATCACATGGCATAAGTGCTTCCATAGCCGCAGTCTCAAAAGCTGTATAATTTTTATAAGCGCGTGCAAGGCGGCGTGCATTCACTTCGCCAACATGACGAATCCCCAATGCAAACAAAAAACGGCTCAACGGAATTTCTCGGCGCGCATTAATGGCATCATACAATTTCCGCACTGAAACAGTACCAAAACCTTCCATATTTTCCAAACGTATCAAAGACTTTTCTTGGCGCCGTTGTAAAGTAAAAATATCGGCTGGTGTATGAATACAAAGCGCCTCATCTTGAGCATAGAAAAAAAACTCTACCTGTTTTTTACCCAAGCCTTCAATATCAAAAGCATTGCGTGAAACAAAATGACGAATACGTTCAATTGCTTGTGCAGGACAAATAAGCCCCCCTGTACAGCGACGCACGGCTTCTCCCACTTCACGAACAGCATGACTCCCACAAGCTGGACACAAATGAGGAAAAATAAAAACAGCAGCATCTTTCGGGCGTTTTTCAATGATAACATCAATAACTTGAGGGATCACATCACCAGCACGTTGTACAATCACGCTATCACCTACACGGATATCACGTCCTTCACGAATGGGCTCTCCTTTATGACCAATTCCCTTAATATAATCCTCATTATGCAAACTAGCATTGGTCACCACCACTCCACCAACAGTAATAGGCGTAAGACGTGCAACAGGTGTCAAAGCTCCCGTGCGACCAACTTGAATGTCAATATCTTCCAAAAGCGCTATCGCTTTTTCTGCTGGAAATTTATGGGCGATAGCCCAACGCGGCGAACGAGAAACAAACCCCAAGCGCTTTTGGAGCATCAAATCATTAACCTTATAAACAATGCCATCAATATCATAGCTTAAAGAATGACGGCATTCTTCGATATCGTGATAATAGCAAATAATATCTTCTACTGTCTTAAAGACTTTTGTTAATGGATTGATAACAAAGCCATACTCTTTTAGCTTTTTCATCATCTCCATTTGACTTTCTGCCAATATTTCACTCACCTCACCACAAGCATAAGCAAAAAATTGAAGTTTTCTGCTAGCGGTTATCCGTGAATCAAGCTGACGGAGAGAACCAGCCGCCGCATTTCGAGGATTGGCAAAGGTTAACTTGCCCTTCTCTTGTTGGCTGATATTTAGTGCTTGGAAATCTTCCCGCCCCATATAAACTTCACCACGCACCTCAATGATATCAGGAAAATCACCTTGCAAAACTTGTGGAATATCAGCAATTGTTCGGGCATTTGCCGTCACATTTTCACCGACAGTTCCATCCCCACGCGTTGCCGCACGCACAAGCTGCCCCTTTTCGTAGTGCAAAGACAAAGATAAACCATCAATTTTTGGCTCCGCTGTTATTTCCAACACTTGTGTTTCTGGAAGCCGTAAAAAACGACGAATACGCTCAACAAATTCAGTAACATCTTCAGAGCTAAACGCATTATCAAGTGAAAGCATAGGCTGTGCATGAACAGATTTTTCAAATTTTTCAGAAATTGGTGCTCCAATTTTATGTGAAGGAGAATCAATACGTATAAGCTCTGGAAAAAGAGCTTCAATTTCTGCATTACGACGACGTAAAGCATCATATTCTGCATCAGAAATTTCAGGCTGATCATCACGATTATAAAGCACATCATGACGTGCAATCTCTTTTGCCAACCACTCTAATTCACGTTCTGCTTCAACAGCTGTGAGATTTTTATATGCATCTTTGTTCATAAAATCTATTCCAAATTACAAGCGCTGCCACAAGGGCCTCCCACGCCTCCTCATCAAGTGAATCTCAATAAATATAAGCTTTCTAGTATTTTTATCGCTGACTAATTACCTTTATGCGAGAAGCTTTTGAGCCGCTGCACGCGCTTCTTCAGTAATCTGTTCTCCAGCCAACATACGGGCAATTTCTTCTGCACGCTCATGTTCTTTCATTTTATGAATCGCAGTAACAAAGCGTCCTTTATCATGACTCTCAATTTTTGAAATAAGAAAATGACCATGCGCTTTCGATGCAACCTGTGGAGCATGCGTAATAGCGAAAACTTGGACATGTTCTGATAAGCGTTGCAACCGTTGCCCAATAGCCGCTGCAACAGCCCCCCCAACGCCTGTATCAATTTCATCAAAAATCAGCGTCGGTGCTGATCCTCGATCAGATAAAACAACTTTTAATGCCAGCAAAAAACGGGATAATTCACCGCCAGAAGCCACACTAAGCATCGGCCCAGCACGTGTTCCAGGATTTGTCCGCACCCAATATTCAATACGATCACATCCCTCTGCACTCCGCTTTTCCATATCACTTTGCATTTCAACAATAAATTCAGCCCTCTCTAACTTCAATGCCGGCAACTCAGCCATAACACTTTCAGATAAATGCTTTGCTGTCTCCCGACGCTTTATTGTTAAGGCTTGCGCCAATGTATCATAATTTTTCTTTGCCTGCTCTGCCTCATCTTCAAAACGTGTCAATATGGTCTGAGCCTCTTCAAAGTCAGCCAGTTCAGCATCCATTTTATCGCGTAACTGAACCAATTCATCCGCAGAAACTTGATATTTACGAGCAAAACCCCGAAGAGCAAAAAGACGCTCTTCTATCCGTTCCAATTCATCAGGTTCAAAATCTAATGCTCGTATTGCCGTCTCAATACCTTCTTGTGCTGTTGCAAGTGCATGCAATGCCTCATCAATAGATTTCACCACTGGTGCAATAAGTTCTTGCGCCTCAGGAATTTTCCGCTCCAAACGCCTCACCAAATTAGAAAGTACTGGGATTGGTGATTTTTGACCCGTTAAAAGATCATCCGCTTCTTTAATATCTGTCGCTATTTTTTCTAATTTAAGCATATCAGCACGACGAAGAGAAAGAGCTTCCTCTTCACCAACTTTAAAATCAAGCTTTTCAAGCTCTTCTACACACGCACGAAGATAATCAACCTCCCGTACAGCACTCTCTACTTTAAGACGCTGCCGTTGCAAACGCTCCTCAAATTCACGCCATGTGTGATAACACTGACGCAAATTTTCCACTTCATCTTCAAGACCACCAAAGGCATCTAATAATTGGCGATGTGTAGCAACATCAACAAGCGCACGATCATCATGTTGTCCATGGATTTCAACCAGCAAACGGCCAACACTCCGCATCAATGCAACACTAGACACCTGATCATTGATAAAAACACGGCTACGTCCATCACTTGATTGCACACGTCGTAAAATAATATCACCCTCGTCATCAAGACCATTCTCACGAATAAGTTGACGTGCAGGATGTGAAACAGACACATCAAAAACAGCCGTAACCTGCCCGCGGTCAGCACCATGACGCACAAGCGAAGCATCACCCCGCCCCCCTAAAGCAAGTGATAAAGCATCAAGGAGAATAGACTTCCCCGCACCCGTTTCTCCAGTTAAAACCGTCAACCCCGCTGTAAAATGAATATCGAGCGTTTCGATCAAAACAATATTATGAATCGAAAGCTGTACCAACATAGAGAATCAACGTACCCTCTTCTTGTCACCACCTAAAGCATTTGAGATCCAAGAAGATTTATGCTCATGTGGTGATATTTTATTCTTCTGCAAGAGATTATAAGAAAATTTATACCACTCACTTTTGGGATAATTACGTCCTAAAATAGCTGCTGCTGTTTGCGCTTCCGCCGTTAAGCCAAGAGCTAAATTAACTTCCGTTAAGCGGAAAAGTGCTTCTTCAATTTGATTTGTATCGGAATACTCTTCAACCACGGTACGAAACCGTCTACTTGCCGCAAGGTAGCGCCGCCCCTCTTCATAATAACGGCCGATCTGCATTTCTTTACCAGCCAGCTGTTCGCGCCCAAAACGGATTTTATCCTTAGCATCCTTGACATACTCAGAATTAGGATAACGCTCTATAAGAAGCTGCATAGCAGCAATAGCACGTTTCGTGTCACGTTGATCACGCGTAACATCAGGAATCCGACGGAAAGAAGAAAGACCAATAATATAGTATGCATAAGCCGAGTCAGTCGACCCTGGATAAAGAGTAATATAGCGTTGAGCCATACTAATTGAATCATCATACTTTCCGAGTCGATAATTAGTAAAAGCACCCATGACCAAAGATTTACGTCCCCAGTCTGTATAAGCGTACTGTTTTTCAATCTTCAAAAACTTCTTCGATGCATCCCCAAGCCGCCCACTTTCAAGGCTAGCAAGCGCCTGATTATAGAGAACATCTGGTGGCTCTATTTTCAAAACATAAGCAGATGGATCAAGGGTATTTTTCTCTTTAAAGAGGCATCCCGCTAACATACAGGTGCTTCCCAAAAGCACCCCCCCCAATATCTTGCGTACAATGTTAGATTTTCTATATGTCATATTTCCAATGCACACATGAGATTTTTTCATAGTTTTTCCGGCCTCCACAGAATATCACCTTGTAGCAAAAACAATTTATCAAAGGTTTTATACCATATCACTTTAAAATCCACATAACCAATTTAGCAGTTTAGGTCAATCATCCCCTTAAAAATCAAATAAACGATAAAAAAATCTTGCCATTTTTTTTACTTTTTCTCCAAAAAGCTTTTTTCATAATATGATTCGTCTGCCAAAACAGCCTTCACCAATTGCGCATTAATTCTATGCCCACTACAATAAGAACGAAATAATCCAATAAAAGGTGCCCCAAGCAAAGCAGTATCACCAATCGCATCAAGCATCTTGTGCCGAACACATTCATTCTCCCAATAAGGACCATCGGGATTTAAAATTTTATCATTAAGGTCGATAACAAGAGAATTTTCCAAAGAAGCGCCTCTCGCCTTTCCAGAAAGCCTTAATTCTTCCACGTCTTTGATAAAACCAAAAGTGCGCGCACGTGACAAATCATCCCTAAACCCTCGTGTGGTAAGATCAAAACTGAAATGTTGCTTACCAATAGCAGAAGAAGGAAAAGAGATCGTTATATCAAAACGACGTCCATCGAATGGCAAAAGCTCTGCAACACCATGAGCTCCTTCAACCCGCACCGGCTTTTTTATAATGAAATAAGAACGCAACGCATTTTGCTGTACAATACCAACATCTTCAAAAGCTTGGCAATATAGCCACGCTGAACCATCCAAAATAGGAATCTCATTATGTGACACTTCAATAACAAGATTATCCAAATTATAAGCAGCAATTGCCGCCATCAAATGTTCAATTGTTTCAACCCTTACATCTCCATCTCCAAGTACTGTTGATAATTCAGTTTCTCCTGTTTGCGATGCATGGGCTTGAAATATTTTCTCTGTTCCGTCTAATCCACAACGCTTAAAAACAATACCACACCCAACATCCGCTGGACAAACCTTTACCACTGACAAACAGCCACTATGAACGCCAATCCCCTTAAATGTTACTGCTTTTTTAAGAGTAGACTGATATTTTGGTACTAAATTCATCATATCATTTTATTAAATTGCTTGTACATCTTTTAACAAAATTTATAAAACTATAAAAAATATTCATAGTAAATAATACAAAAAAACCGCTTATTGTAAGCGGTTTTTTTAAAACAAAGTATTTTATCCAAAATACAGTAATATATTTTACTGTATAATTTTTGCCTGATCATTAAAGAAATAATAAAATTTCTTACTTTACCTCATTTTTCATCAATTAATTTGCCTGACGACGTAAAAATGCTGGTATTTCCAACTGATCTTCTTCACTTATAAAAGTACGCTGATCTTGTGGTACCTGAGGATGCAGCTCACCAGAACGACGTGGAACATAAACAGAAGCATCTTGAGAAAGCGCCTGAGAGTTTTTATTGTAAACATGAGAATCTTTCTGCTGAGACGATCTAACAGCAGGCTCCAGCCTCGCTTCTGGCTCAGCTTCTTCACGATGTGTCAAGCTCTGTTTCAAACGCTGCCAAAGATTACGAGGACCCTGATCCGTCACAAATGTTCTTTGGCTTTGTCCATGAGCAACAGGAGGAAAATCCTTTAACTCAGGCATACGCATTGGAGCGCGCGCTTGCATTTGTTGCATTTGTTTTGGTTGCACTGGCTTTTCTTTTTGCTTCACAAGCCCTGTCATCTCATCAAGAACATGCGCTGTTGCCTCCATACTCACAGGAGCCGTCATCGCCTGTTGAGAACCACGGCTTACTTGCATACGAGGCACATTTGATCTCTGTTCCTGAACAGCATTTGAACCATACGCAACAGCATTCGTGGCACTTCGTGTCGTCATTGCTTCTGCAGGTTGTGCAAAAATTTGACTTTTGGGACGGAACTGTTCTCCGGTTGATTTACCCTTCTCTATTTCAAGTGATTCGATCACTTCTACCATTGACTCAGAACGCAGAGGCGATGATTGAACATGAAAAGAACTATGTGACGTTCCAGGATCGCTCTTGCGTATTGAAGAAGCAGGCCTTTGAATCTGAGGATGAGAGGACTGAACCACATCACTAACTTCACGATCAATACCGGTGGCAACCACAGAAACACGAATAACACCTTCCAATGACTCATCATCAATAGCGCCAAAGATCACATTCGCATCAGCATCTACTTCTTCACGAATACGATTAGCAGCTTCATCAACCTCAAAGAGAGTCATATCACGACCACCCGTAATAGAAATCAATAAACCACGCGCCCCACGCATAGAGGTATCATCCAACAATGGATTTGCAATAGCAGCTTCAGCCGCAGCCAAAGCACGCCCATCACCAGATGCCTCACCCGTTCCCATCATGGCTCGACCCATTTCGTGCATAACAGAACGAACATCAGCAAAATCAAGGTTAATCAAACCCTCTTTAATCATCAAATCCGTAATGGAAGCAACACCAGAATAAAGCACTTGGTCAGCCATAGCAAAAGCATCAGCAAACGTTGTCTTATCATTTGCAATACGGAAAAGATTTTGATTGGGAATAACAATCAATGTATCGACAGACTTTTGTAATTCTTCAATACCAGCCTCTGCCGTTTTCATACGACGTGCGCCTTCAAACTGAAACGGCTTTGTCACAACACCAACAGTCAAAATACCTTTTTCACGCGCTGCGCGAGCAACAACGGGAGCAGCCCCTGTTCCAGTTCCTCCCCCCATACCAGCAGTAATGAAAACCATATGAGAGTCTGCAAGATGATCAATAATTTCATCAATACATTCCTCCGCCGCCGCTTGTCCAACTTCAGGCAAAGCCCCAGCACCCAAACCTTCTGTCACAGCTGCCCCAAGTTGGATAACACGTTCAGCCTTTGACATAGCCAAAGCCTGTGCATCCGTATTTGCAACAACAAAGTCAACTCCCTGAAGACCAGCATTTATCATATTATTCACGGCATTCCCGCCACCACCTCCAACACCAAAAACGGTAATGCGTGGCTTCAATTCCGCGATATCTGGCCGATGCAGATTAATCGTCATTTTCTTTTCCTTCTCATAAGACACCGCAAGCCAAAGCGATGAAATTTATCCAACTAGACTTAACTAAAAACTCTCACGCAACCACTGACCAACACGCTGAAAATATCCACGCGTGCCCATCGATAAATGATTTCCTGCCGCCTGCATTGTTTTTTCTTCAAAACCCACCAATTGCGGATAAATTAACAACCCAACAGCAGATGTAAACGCCGCCCCTTTTGCAAGAGAAGGAAGCCTCGAAATACCTAAAGGCCGCCCGATACGAACATTTCTTCCTAATATAGTACGTGCCATTTCTGGCAATCCTGTTAACTGGCTTGCTCCCCCAGTCAAAATAACACGTTTACCAATGATGTGACCAAAACCAGAACGATTTAAACAATCACGGACCATTTCTAAAATTTCTTCAACACGCGCACGAATGATACGCCCAAGAACCGCGCGAGGATATTGAGTTTCACGCTGTTCACTCCCAATTTCTGCTACATTAATCATTTGCCGCTCATCAGCACTTGTTAAAAGTGCTGAACCATAAACAACTTTTAAACGTTCCGCCTCTGTTAAAGACATAGAAAATCCGCGCGCAACATCAAGAGTGACATGATGCCCCCCAACAGCAAGAGCATCTGCATGAATAAATTTCCCCTCAAAAAACACTGAAAATGTTGTTGTTCCACCACCAAAATCAATACATGCAGCCCCTAAACGCGCCTCATCATTCATCAAGACAGCAAGACCACTTGCAAAGGGAGTAGCAACCATTGCTTCAACACTCAAATGTGCACGATTAATACAAGTTTCCAAATTACGCAAAGAGGCTGTTTCTGCTGTTACCACATGCACGTCGACACCAAATGTTTCCCCTGCCATGCCAATAGGATCAAAAATTCCTTTATCTCCATCCAATACATAAGAAACTGGAACTGAGTGCATAACATGACGTTCAGCATCAAAGGCTTTACGCGAAACATCTGAAAAGGCCATACGCATATCACGCTTAGTGACTTCACGACCATTCAAATGAACCTTTCCATTAATCAAAGCACTTTGTAATCGACTTGAGGAAAAATTCACAATCACTGAATCCACCACCAAACCCGCCATTTTTTCTGCCGCATCAACAGCCAATCTTATTGATTGTTCTGCTGCAAACATATCCATGACAACACCGGATTTAATACCACGTGAACGCTGCACTCCAAAGCCTAGAATTTCCGTAGAATGTGTACGACCATGTAAATAGTGTGCATGCTTCAAAGGACGCAAACAAGCAATAAGACAAACAATCTTACTTGAACCGACATCAAGTACCGTTAAAAAACGTGTTTTACGCCCCTTCAAATGATGTGATCTGAGTAGCATCATAGGCTTCCTGCCTTTCGCGCTTTTAAAATACGTTCTTCTTCTGCTACAGTAGTATGATAACGCTCCAACGTTTCATCTGATAAAGAAACAGTAATTCGATCAGCAAGACGTAAATCAACACTGAGAATATCGCGAGATAAAAGATCTTGCATTGTACCGGACGAAGAAAGAGAAGAAAGCCTTTCAAGAGCACCATTTTCAGGCAACATAACGCGCATTCCATTATTCAAAACAAGATCCCAACGTCGATCACCTACCCGCACAAAAGCACGAATACGATCATATACTTCCGGATAGACTGACAGCGCTTGAATAAACACTTTAGCAGCATTTTGTGCACCCTGCCCAACCACAAGAGGTAAATCCCGAACAATTTCTCCTTTAAAAGGCACAATGACACGACCTGTATTATCAACAATATCCATTATGCCATCATGTTGCCAAATGGCATAGGGTTCACGCTCCACGATGGAAATGCGCATTCTATTGGGATAAATTTTCTGAACATTAGCCGATTGCACCCAAGCCTGTTTTTCCAACAGAGAACGCGCTCTTTCAACATCAAAAGTGAATATAGAAGGCGCAACATCAAGTTTTAAAATTTTAAAAATATCCTGCTTTGCCAAGCGCTTATTACCGCTTATATCGACATGAGTGACCACAAAACTACTATCCAATATGATCGTATTTACGATCACAGTCATCTGACCACTTGATGAAAGTCCATAAAAAGCCGTAACAAAGAAAAACCACACAACAGCAAAAGAGCCGAAATGGCGTGGAATATGAATATTGACAAAAACAAACTCAAACATAAACCGAAGAAAACGACGATAAAGACGTGGCAAAGCCGGCACTGAAAGCACCTCCATCGGAACATTTGTTTTATTAACATTCAACGCATACATGATGCGTCCTCCACCATCCATTGAACAATATCGCCGTAAGTACGGCCGCTCGCTTTTGCAATATCAGGAAGAAGAGACGTCGAGGTCATACCTGGTTGCGTATTAATTTCAAGCCAAACCAATTCTCCCGTTTTTTCATCAAAACGAAAATCAGAACGGCTAACACCTCGACACCCTATCGCCTGATGGGCTGCTAAAGACATTCTTTGCACACTTTGGTAAATATTTAGTGAAAGTTGTGCAGGACAAATGTGAAGAGAACCACCCGTTTTATATTTTGAGTCATAATCGTAGAATGGAAAGTGTTTATCGGGAAGAATTTCACACACATCCAGCACTTCGTTCCCCAAAACAGCACAAGTCAATTCACGACCAGGAATATATTTTTCAATCATCACCTCATCGGCATACCCCCACTCAGCTCCCCCAATATTATGCGGCGGTGCAGCTTCATTTCCTTGAACAATGACAACACCAAAACTTGATCCTTCACACACAGGTTTAATTACATAAGGAGGCTCCATGGGATGCGTTCGGCCCAAAGCAAAGCGGCTCATGATACGAGAAGGAGCAACACAAACCCCAACATTTGCAACGATAATTTTTGCACGTCCCTTATCCATTGCCAAAGCAGATGCCATCACGCCAGAATGAGTATAAGGAATTTTTAAATATTCAAGAATCCCCTGAATCCGACCATCTTCACCAAATGGACCATGCAATGCATTGAAGGCAATATCGGGCTGCAACTGTTCAAGAACAGAAGCAATATGAGCATCAACATCCACGCGGCTCACGCGATACCCCTGCACCTCTAAAACATCAGCACACGCCGCCCCTGAAGATAAACTTATAGACCGTTCAGAAGAAAAACCTCCCATTAACACAGCTATATGTTTATCTTTCATAATAAATCACCCTCTTTCGCATACTATATGTAGTCTATATAGAACACATCAGCACTACATACAGGAAAAACAAAGTTTATCCTTGCGAATCAATAACCTAGCATTTTGCATAATGAATCAGACTCAAAAGCCTGATGCAAGAGATTCTTTGTTAATTTATTGATTCTTAATAGAAATTTTTTATTATCTCTTTGAAATGACTCAATTTTTTATTTTCACTTTTTAGTGAACAATAAATCAATGAAATGGATCAAAAGGAGAAACACTTCGACCACGCTCAAATTGACCAATACGCTCTATTTCCCATTGTAAAAGGTGGGCTGAATTTGCAAAAACACGCGCACGCACTGTTTCTCCCAATGCTTCAAGATCATATCCTGTTGCTTGCCCTGTATTAATCATAAAATTACAGTGCATTTCACTCATTTGAGCGCCACCAATCCGTAAACCACGACACCCTGCTTCATCAATCACGCGCCACGCGGATGTATTCTCAGGATTTTTGAAAGTTGATCCCCCTGTTTTTTCGCGAATAGGTTGCACTGTTTCTCTGTGGAGGGCAACTTCATCCATAGCAGCACGAATATCATCTTTATTGCCGAGTTTTCCTTCTAATAAAGCAGCCGTAAAAATAAAATCTTTAGGAATATCACAATGGCGATAGGAATAATGCATATCTTTCACACTCAAGATATGACGTTGCCCTTTACGATCCAGCGCATAGACCTCGACAACACGCGCTGCGGTTTCAACACCATTCGCACCCGCGTTCATTTTGAGAGCTCCTCCAAGACCTCCAGGAATACCATGATAAAAATGAAAACCTGCAATCTCAGCTTCTAAAGCGGCAGCAGCTAAATGTTTATCCGCCGTACCAGCACCAACTAAAAAGCCTTTTGGAGAAACTTGCTTCACTTGCCCAAATTTTTTTGGCGAAAGACGAATCACAACACCAGGAACCCCCCCATCACGCACCAGAAGATTAGAACCAATACCGACAATTGTTACAGGAACAAATTCAGGCAAATTTTGAAGAAAGAGAGCCAAATCTTCTTCATCAACAGGCTGATAAAAAAGCTCTGCCAACCCGCCCGTGCGAAACCACGTTACCTTACGCATCTCAACATTAGGTGTAAGCTTTCCTCTCACGCCACCCAACAGTGGTTGCAATTGCGCCAATAGCGCCTCACCATCAATGTGCTGAAAATTTATCATGACCATCCAATACCGCTAACTGATGAGGCAAAGCACAAGCCCATTGTGTGATATTGCCAGCACCAAGAAAAACAACATAATCCTCTGCCTGAGCAAATTTTGAGACAAGAGACACAACATCTTCCAAACCATGTATCAAGCGCACATCACGATGACCCGCCATTTTAATATGCTCTACCAATTCTTGAGAACCAAATCCTACAATAGGCTCTTCACCAGCCGCATAAACGGGCGTAATCAACACTGTATCTGCATCATTAAAACAAGCAGCAAAATCATCAAATAAATGATACAACCGTGAATACCGATGGGGTTGTGCAATCGCAATAACACGCCCTTTTGCACTCTCACGTGCAGCACGCAAAACAGCCTTTATTTCGACAGGATGATGTCCATAATCATCAAATATTTCAATGCCACGCCAACTTCCTGTTCGCGTAAAACGCCGTTTTACTCCGCCAAATTCTGCTAAGCCCCTTTTTATAGCTTCATTTGAAATGCCAAGTTCATGCGCAATAGCAATCGCCGCCGTTGCATTGGCAACATTATGCTGCCCTGCCATAGGCAAAAGCATATTTTTCAACTCAATCTTTCTTCCTGTTTTGCGTGAGCGAACAAGAACATCAAAATGCGTTTTTTGACCATCCATCGAAAGATTAAGAAAACGAACATCTGCTTGTGGATTTGCACCATAAGTGATCACCCAACGATCATCAATACGGCCCGCCAATGACTGAACCTCTGGATGATCAAGGCACAAAACAGCAAAACCATAAAAGGGAACATTTTCTACGAATTGCCGAAAAGCCTCACGCACAGCATCAAAACTTCCATAATGATCCAAATGCTCAGCGTCAATATTAGTAATAACAGCAATATCAGCAGGCAGCTTTAAAAATGTACCATCACTTTCATCAGCTTCAACAATCATCCAATCGCCATCTCCTGTACGAGAATTCGTACCATAAGCATTAATAATACCGCCATTAATCACCACTGGATCAAAATGACCAGCATCAAGAAGGGCTGCAACCATTGATGTGGTTGTTGTTTTACCATGTGTACCACCCACCGCAATTGCACGCCGAAACCGCATCAGCTCCGCCAGCATTTCTGCACGTCTAACAAGCGGTAAATGTCTTTCCTTTGCAGCAATATACTCAGGATTTGTTTTTTTAACGGCAGTAGAAAAAACAACAACCTCTGCATTCCCTAAGTTTTCAGCACAATGACCTATATGAACGTTAATTCCCTTTTTCCGCAAACGTTCAACATTTGCACTTTCAACTTGATCTGACCCTTGAACTTTATAGCCAAGATTATAAAAAACCTCCGCAATTCCACTCATACCGATCCCCCCGATTCCGATAAAATGGATAACGCCTATATCAAGTGGCATTTTCATTAAAAAGCTCCTCTTTTATATCTGACAACAATCGCCCTGCAATTAAGGATTCAGCCATATCAGCAAGGCAACGGGTTGCATGAGGTTGCCCAACTTGTTTTGCAGCAAGCGCTTGTTTTTCCAATAAATGGGGTGCACAACAAGCGTGCATTAAAAGAGAAAAAAGCTTTTGTGCATTCAAATCTTTTTCTGATACAATTTGCGCACCACCTACACGAGCAAGCAGAGCTGCATTGGCAGCCTGATCATGATCTAAAGCATGGGGATAGGGAACAAGCAAAGCAGGTCTACCAATCACCGCTATCTCACAAACGGACGAAGCCCCAGCGCGCGACAAAATAAAATGAGCATGTGCCATACGTTCAGCCATATCATCAAAGAAAGGAGCAACTTCTGCTTGTACCCCCATATCACGATAGATTTTGATCAACCTTCCTGCTTCACCGCGGACTTGCTGTACAATTCGTAAACGTTTACGGTTCTTATCATCAAATAAAGCAATAGCTTCTGGAACAATATGTGAAAAAGCAGAAGCCCCTTGGCTACCTCCAAAAATCAAAAAATTAAATGGCTTTTCTCCCCCTGAAGAATGATAAGGAATTTTGGCCGCCTTCAACACAGCCTCACGGACAGGATTCCCCGTCAAAAGTATTTTATGAGCATAAGCGCCACTTGGTGACAACAAACCACCAGCGATTGCACGCACAAAAATTGCCAACATCCGATTGGCACGCCCCATAACAGCATTTTGTTCATGAATAAATGTCACACGCCTCGTTAAAGCCGCAATAAAAAGAGGAGGAAAGCTCGGATACCCCCCAAATCCTCCAACAAGAACAGGACGTAATTTATAAAACAACGCCAACGATTGCCCCATACCCCTTAGCAAAGACCAAAACGTCTTTATCAGAGCAAAAGGATGGCGTCGTGTAAATGTTGCCGATGAAACGATATGAATATGCTCTTCATCAAAACACCGAACAAAAGGGCGTGCTCTTTCATCTGTTATTAAATGAACATCATATCCACGCTGCCTTAATTCAACAGAAAGGGCTTCAGCAGGAAAAAGATGTCCACCTGTACCACCAGCCACCAAAATAATAACTTTTTTATCATTCATAAGGGGTATCCAAGACAGAAGAGGAAGAAAAAGCTGAAAGGCGCGCTTCTGGCCAACGACGTGTTAAACTAAGCAAAATGCCCATTGAAAACGCAATCGCCACCATCGAAGAACCACCATAAGAAATAAAAGGCAATGTCATACCTTTTGGAGGAATTAAGTGAAGATTAACGGCCATATTAATAGCTGATTGAAAGCCAATCATCATTGCTATGCCAGTAATACCAAGACGTATAAAGGAATCACGTGTATTCATGGCTATATACAATGAACGCATAACGATAAAGCCAAACAGCATCATAATTAATAAACAAAGAATAATACCATATTCTTCAGCAGCAACGGAAAATACAAAATCTGTATGGCTATCAGGAATGATACGTTTTACTGTGCCCTCCCCAGGACCTTGCCCAAACCAACCACCATTCAAAATAGCCTCACGTCCCACATCTACTTGAAAAGTATCTCCTTCACCTGTCAAAAAACCATTGATCCGCTCGCGCACATGATGCAGAAAAAAATAAGCTAAAATAATTCCTACAACGCCTAAAATGAGAAAGAGAAAAATAATAGTAAGAGGGACACCAGCAATAAAAAACAGCCCCCCCCATGTTGCACTTATTAAAACTGTTTGTCCAATATCAGGCTGCAAAACCAGAAGCACACAACAAATGGCATAAAGTAGAATCGCTAACGTATAACCCAGAATGCCCCTCTTGCGTATCTGTTCCGAAAAAAGCCAAGCGGACATAACCACAAAAGCTGGCTTCATAAACTCTGAAGCCTGTACAGAAAAACCAAATAGTAGAATCCACCTCCGTGCTCCCTTTAATTCTGGACCCCAAAATAAGGTTGCAACCATAAGAGCAAGCGTTACAATGAGCAAAAGAGCACATAAACGACGAATATTAGAAAGCGAAAAAAAGGAAATGGTAACCATCGTAAAAAATGCTGAAATGCTAAAAATGATATGCCACCGAACAAAATAAAAACTATCAGCAATTCCGATTTTTTTTGCAATAATAGGGCTGGCAGCAAAAGACAGCATAATGCCAATTCCCATTAAAATTAAACAAGCTGCAAAGATAGAGCGATCAATCGTCCACCACCAATTAGCAATTGGATCTCTATCTGCACGCGTCACCATGGTATCCACCTTATCCATTTTATAAATTATCTCAAAGTAATATGGTTCCCCAGCCTGTTTAACAAACACTTTAAAAACTAAATTACACAAAAAAAGATTCTGGAGTCTTAACGCAAAAATATTTTTTTATAACTGATGCTTTTTTATTGTAACTGCATCACAAAAGAGACAAATGCTTCGCCTCGCATTTCATAATTTTTAAATTGGTCATAACTTGCACAAGCAGGTGACAAAAGAACCGTCACCTCTTTTTCCTTACAACCCATTGCGTCAACAGCTGCTTCACGCACCGCATTTTTCAAAGTTAAGCTCATAGAAAAGGGAAAAGCAGATCCAATAGTGCGAGCAAATTCTTCCGCCGCGCTCCCAATCAAATAAGCTTTACGAATTTTAGGAAAAAATTCTCTAAGAGACACTATCCCTCCCTTTTTTGCCTGTCCTCCAACAATCCAAAAAATATCATTAAAGGTGGAAAGCGCAGGAGCTGTTGCATCTGCATTAGTAGCCTTGCTGTCATTGATAAACAAAACCGCCCCCATTTTACGCACCTGCTGCATACGATGATCCAACCCTTTATAACTTGCCAAATGCTTGTTCACAGAAGGATCGGTTATTTTTAAAGCCTGCAATGTTGCTAATGCCATAAGGGCATTTTGCGCATTATGACTCCCACGTAACCCCGCCATAGGAGCAAGATCTGCAAGCATATGACTCTGTCCTTGACGAACAGAAAAGAGCTTGGTCCCATCTGCATAAAAACCATTTTCAACAAAATGATCCTTGGAAATTGCCTCAATTTGCTTCCCATCATGAAGTAACTGTTGATATAAAACCCGACAAGCTGCATCATCAACTGAAATGAAAGCCTGAGAAGCCTGAGCAATCAGATGCCTTTTGGTTTGCACATAACAGGCAAAACTCCCATGTCGATCAATATGATCAGGTGTTAAATTCAATAAAAGTCCAATGGTCGGCTGAAGAGAGGGAGTAAGATCAATTTGAAATGATGAACATTCAATCACATAGATACGTTTTTTAACAAATGGCTTAAGCGTCAATATTGCTTTTCCGATATTTCCCCCCATCTGCACATCATAGCCCATTTTTTCCAACAAATGCGCAAGTAAAGCCGTTGTGGTTGACTTCCCATTCGTCCCCGTAATCGCAATGAAAGGAACATCTTGGTCACACAAACCATAATGTTGTAAAAAATGCTGGCGCGCACGAACAAATAATTCAATATCACCGATAATTTCTATATTTTTTTTTCGTGCTTTTTCAACAATCCAATGGGGCTGAGGATAACTTAAAGGAACTCCAGGAGCTACAATCAATGCAACAAATTCTGACCAATCTTCATAACGGAGATCTCGTGTTGGAATATTGTGCCGAAAAGCCATTTGCACGCTTAAAGAACTATCATCCCACGCCACCACTTCTGCGCCACCGCACATCAATGCTTGTGCCGTTGCTAGTCCAGACTGTCCCAATCCAAACAGAGCAACTTTTTGACCTTTATAACACGTAACAGAAATCACATTCTCACCGCAATTTAAGTGTTGAAAGACCTATGAGAGCGAGAACAATCGAAATAATCCAAAAGCGTATCACGACTTGGCTTTCAGTCCAGCCTTTTTTCTCAAAATGATGATGTATCGGTGCCATAAGAAACACGCGTTTTCTTGTTAATTTGAAATAACCAACCTGAATAACGACCGAAAAAGCTTCCACAACAAAAAGCCCACCAATAAGAACCAAAACAATTTCGTGTTTCGTAGCAACCGCAACAGTCCCCAATAATCCTCCAAGAGCCAATGAACCAGTATCTCCCATAAAAATAGCTGCAGGTGGTGCATTAAACCATAAAAAACCAAGCCCTGCCCCAACAACAGCTCCCAATAAAACAGCCAATTCACCTGTTCCCGATACATAATGGATTTGGAGATAATCAGCAAAATTCATATTACCAGAAAGATAAGCAATCAGAGCAAAAGATAAAGCTGCAACCATCACAGGAACAATAGCAAGCCCATCGAGTCCATCCGTTAAATTAACCGCATTACCCGTCGCAACAATGACGAAAGCAGAAAAAGGAATAAAAAACCAGCCCAAATTGATAAGATAATCTTTTAAAAAAGGCAAAGCTAATCCAGATGAGCCAATTTTCAAGATGGCAAAAGCCGCAATTGCCGCAACAAAAAACTCCAAGCTTAACCGTGCTTTCCCAGAAAATCCTTTGTCTGTTTGTTTTGTGACCTTAAGATAATCGTCATAAAATCCAATTCCCCCAAAAGAAAGCATAACCAATAGCGATACCCAAAAGTAAATATTCGATAAATTACCCCATAAAAATGCCGATACCACAATGCCGATTAAAATCATCAATCCACCCATTGTAGGTGTTCCAGCCTTTTTAAAATGTGTTTGAGGACCATCAGCACGAATCGGTTGCCCCTTACCCTGCCGCAATTTAAGAGAAGCAATGATGCTAGGTCCAAACAAAAAGACGATAAGCCCCGAAGTAAGCATAGCCGCTATCGTGCGAAAAGTAATATAACGAAATACATTCACACCTGGAAGCCAATCACTAAACGAAGAAAAAAATAGCATCATGGAATAAAAAAACCTCTTAAAACTATGAAGAAACCGCTTTATAGCGATCAAGCAATGCAGTCACAATATTTGATGAACAAAGGCTATTGGATGATTTAACCATAAGCAGATCCCCAGAAGAAATTTCTGCTAAAAGAAGCGATAAAATTTTCTCAATATTTTCAGCATAATGAACCTTAACACCAGCAGACAAATCACTGACTAAAGATTTCATCGCCTCACCAAATAGAAAAACCGGATTAGCACCAGAAAGACGTATTGGTTTTATTAAATCACGATGAAGCTTTTCACTATACTCCCCTAACTCTAGCATATCTCCTAAAATAGCAATTCGCCGCCCCCCTTTCCCTACAGGCCCTGTAGCAAGAAGCTCAAGTGCAGCACGCATAGAAGCAGGATTTGCATTATAGCTTTCATCAATGAGATAAAATTCACCCCCATTTGATAAAGACAGTCGATAACGAACACCTCGCCCCTTTTGAGAAGAAAAATGGCGAAAAGAAAGAAAAACAGGCTCTAGCTCAACCCCCATAGCATCACAAGCAGCAATAACCCCTAAACTATTTTGCACAATATGGCGCCCAGGAGCACCAATTTGGACCTCCCTATCCCGCCCCCCCATACGCACAATCATAGAAGAACTATCGGTTAGAAGACGTATATCATGCGCTTGATAATCAGCATCTTTAGTCTCACCAAAGCTTAAGATCTTTTTTACACCGCATTTCTTTGCTTTTTGAACGAGATAAGAAAAAAAATCACTATCCGCATTTAAAATGGCAATGCCTTCCTCATCCAATCCTTCAAAAATTTCAGCTTTTGCCTTTGCTATTTCTTCAAGATCCTTGAAAAAACCCATATGTCCTGCACAAATATGCGTAATGAGAGCAACATGCGGACAAACCAGTTTGACCAGAGGGCGAATTTCATCTCTGTGATTCATGCCAATTTCAAAGATACCATAATCACTCTCCACAGGCATCCGCGCTAAAGTGAGTGGAACCCCCCAGCAATTGTTTAAAGAAGCGAGATTCGCATGAACATTCCCAGCCGTTGCAAGTGCTTGTTTCAAAGCTTCTTTTGTCGTTGTTTTTCCCACCGATCCTGTTATCGCGATAATCTTAGCTCTTGAACGTTTGCGTGCAGCTTGTGCAAGTTGTTCTAAGGCTTTCAAAACATCAGGAACGACAATGAGTGGAGCCGATATCTTTTTCATATCCCTCAAACGGTGTTCCGCAACGATAAGAACGCCTGCACCTCGTTCATAAGCTTGCGCAGCAAAATCATGACCATCAAGATGATGCCCTTTAATGCAGAAAAAAACATCCCCTTCCGCAAGAGTACGGCTATCAATGGAAACCCCAGAAAAAGTTTCTGGCAGGCTTCCCATTACAACACCATTAACTGCAGCAACAAGTGCTTGCTTATCCCATAAAGCTGTCATTTCTTTCGGTCCTCTAAAGCTTCTATCGCTTTCAGACGATCTGAAAAAGGATAAGTTGTCTGCCCTATAATTTGGCCATCCTCATGACCTTTTCCAGCAATGATTAATGTATCACCAACTTTCAAAAGCTCCACCGCGTAAGAAATAGCCTCTCCACGATCTGCTATCTCTATTGCTGTTGGCACCGCCTGTAAAATATCCTTGCGTATTTTTTCTGGCATTTCTGTGCGAGGATTATCATCCGTTACAATAACAATGTCCGCTTTATCCGCCGCAATTTTTCCCATCAAAGGTCTTTTCCCTTGATCACGATCTCCTCCACAACCAAAAACAACGATCAAGCGCCCTTGCGTAAAGGGACGAACAGAAAGCAAAACCTGCTCCAAAGCTTCTGGTTTATGGGCATAATCAATGTAAACAAGCGCATTATTTTCTGTCTTTCCCACAAACTCTAACCGCCCAGGTGCCCCCTGCAAAGTTTCAAGCGCAGAAAAAACCTTACGAGGTGAAACGCCCGTTGCAATTGCTAACCCCGCTGCCATAAGCGCATTGGCGACCTGAAAATCTCCAGCTAAAGGCAAATCAAATGTATAAATATTGTTTTCCACACGACACTCAATACACTGTTTTGAGCGTTGATGTTCGACACGATTAATCGTGATAAATTGCCCCTTACGACCAATTGTCAAGACACGGCGGCGCGCTTGTGTAACAACATCAATAACCTTTTGTGAATAAACATCATCAGCAAAAATCAAAGCAGGAGCAGATACAGGCAAAAGTGTATCAAACAACCTCATTTTAGCCCGCAAATAATCCTCTACCCCCGTGTGATAATCCATGTGATCTCGCCCTAAATTGGTAAAGGCACCAGCCGTTAAACGAACTCCATCAAGTCGTCCTTGGTCAAGCCCATGCGAAGAAGCTTCAAGAGCTGCATGAGTCACACCTTCATGAGAAATTTCATAAAGAAGACGGTGCAAGACGACCGGATCAGGTGTTGTGAGAGAACCATAAACATTCCGTTTAGGAGAAACAACACCAACCGTTCCTATACTCGCAGCACAAAATCCAGCATAAGTCCAAATTTGCCGAAGAAAAGAGACAACAGATGTTTTACCACTTGTACCAGTCACAGCAACAACCGTTTCAGGCTGAGAACCGTAAAAACGTGCAGCTGCCAACGCTAAACTATGACGAACATTAGAAACACGTAAAATGGGAACAGATAAATCCTCAAGAACAGCATGATAATCTGTAACGATTGCTCGTGCGCCACGCTTTATCGCATCATCTATATAGTGCCTTCCATCACTTTTTTTTCCTTGAACAGCGACAAAAACATAGCCTGGCAAAACTTGCCGAGAATCCACACTTATTCCTGTTATTTCTATTGAAGAAAGACTTTCATCTTCAACACATTCTGTAAAAACTGTTCCCAACAACATGATAACGCACCTTTATATTCATTTTACCGTTGTTTAACGAAACTTGAATTGCTCTTTTTACTTAAAAGAGGCTCATATTCTTTTTTAAAATCGGGTTTTACACCAAGAAAACTAGCTGTGCGACGAACAATATTAGCAAGCATTGGTCCAGCATTCATTCCCGCTGTTGCTGAACGCTGTCCCTCCTCTGGCTTTGGTTCATCGATAATTGTTAAAACAACATAAGCAGGATCTTCAATAGGAAAAGCAGCAAGAAAACTATTGAAATTTTTTGTTTTAGAATATTTTCCATTTTCAACTTTTTCAGCTGTTCCTGTCTTACCACCTACACGATAGCCTTCTACTTTTGCATTACGTCCAGAACCAATATCACTATTTAATTGATAAAGGTAACGCATATTTTGACTTGTTTTAGCCTGCAAAACCCGTTTTGCATGGTGCAGAGTTTGTTCTTTTGTCCGTTTTAAAAATGTCGGAGCAATTAACCAACCACCATTCATTAAAGCAGCAGCCCCGACAGCTGTTTGCAAGGGTGTTGTTGCCATACCATGCCCAAAAGAAATCGTCATAGAATGTATATCCTTCCAATGATGTGGCACAATAGGGTGGGCAACTTCAGGCAACTCTGTTGTGAGACGATCCAGTAATCCAAGTTTTTGTAAAAAACCACGATGTTTATCAATCCCTATCGCCAATGCCTCTTTAGCAGAACCAATATTAGAAGAATAAATAAAAACCTCCCATAACGTTAAGGGTCGATTTTTTCCATGAAAATCATGAATAGTATACCCACTACTTGCTTTTATTGGCTTTGAAGCATCAATAATACTGTTTAAATGAAAAATATTGGAATCAAGTGCCATGGCGGTCGTAAAACTTTTAATAATTGATCCCATTTCAAAAGCTCCTGCCGTCATCCGATTGAGACGATCACTTTTTAAAGCTTCGATAGGATTTCCAGGATCAAAATCTGGTAGTGATGCCAAAGCCAAAACTTCCCCCGTATGTATATTTAAAATAACAGCTCCTGCAGCAATTGCCTTATAACGCTTCATAGCCTGAATAAGTTCATCATGAACAATTGCCTGAACACGCACATCAATCGAAAGCTGAACTTGTTTTAACGATTCTTCCATGGCAAGACCAGCGGCACGCAAAGCACTCAACCCCGCATCATCAATATATTTTTCCATACCTGCAATGCCCTGATTATCAACATTCACCATACCGAGAATATGGGAAGTTACAGGTCCATCAGGATAAAAACGACGAATTTCAGTCCGAAAACCAATTCCTGGTATACCAAGAGCCATAATTTGCGTCTTCTGCATTGGTGTTAACCCCCGCTGTATCCAAGAAAAACTAGATTTTCTTTTTAAGCGCTTATAGGTTTCCTGCCAATTAAGATCAGGCAAAACTGTTGAGAGCAATTCAATTGTTTCATCCACATCAATAATACGTCGTGGCTCAGCAAAAAGTGAATAAGTTTTAATATCTGTTGCCAATAAACGACCATTACGATCAACGATATCAGGCCGTGCCATCAATTGAAGAACTCTAGGCCCTTTTGCTTCTTCAATCTGTCCACCTTCCAACCCATAAGAAATAAGGCAAGCCCCCATGATGCCATATAAAATTAAAAAGCAGAACAACGAAAAAAGCAAACGTGGACGACTAGAATAGGGACGACGAACAGAAACATTATGATTATTCAACGAATTCTTTAAGCGCTTTTTCTTCTGTGAGAATAAAAAAGTCGATTTCATTACTGCGCGCCTTTTTGGACAACACTATTGATCTGAGAAGCCCGATTATTTGTCAAAATATCTTGATTATCTTCCAAGATATTTTGTTTAATCACTTCTTCAATTTGATCATGTACCCGTACCGGAATGTCTTTAAACTCCACGATTTGACGCGGCTGTATAACCTCTAACCCAAGTTCTTTCTGATAACGTTTCGCAAGTTTTTGCATGCGTGAAGGCCTTATCATCACAGCCCACTCAGCATGAAGCAAACTTACCGTATTTTTTGCTGCAGCAATTTCATGCTCAAGATGAAGAACTTCGTTCATTCGCTTTTGAACATCATATTTTACCTTATAAGTAAGTCCTGCCATACAAATCATAATCAACACTAAAATCATATCAAATGTACGAAAAACTGTCATTTTTTGCTGCCTTCAAAACTGGCAATCTCTGCTAAACCAAATAATTTCATATCTGCTGCAAGAGCCTCTGCTTCAGTCCGTACACCAATACGCAACCTCGCAGAACGTGAACGAGGATTTTTCTGTAACTCCTCTTTAGTTGCCGTGATCCCACCTCGAAACAAAGGAAAAAATGTTGCTGGAGCAGCCTTTATTTCTGGCAGATAGCGTGATCTCATACATTCTCCAGAACGAGCCGAAAAAAATCTTTTGACCATACGATCTTCAAGAGAATGAAAACTGACAACCCCCAAACGGCCTCCAGCTTTTAAAACGCGTTCAGCAGCAAATAAACCACATGCCAATTCACCAATTTCATCATTAACATAGATACGAAGAGCCTGAAATACACGTGTTGCCGGATGAATACGATCTCCCGGCTTACGTCCTATCAACGTTTCGATAGCATACGCCAAATCACCTGTACGCAAAAAAGGCTGCACAACACGACGCTTTTCAATCATCCGTGCAATTCGCCCCGCATAACGCTCTTCCCCTAATATCTTAAAAATACGTGCCAAATCCCTTGCTTTTAAATGATTGACAACATCGCTGGCTGTAAAACCAGTCTGAGCCATTCGCATATCCAATGGACCATCTTTTTGAAAAGAAAAACCTCTTTCTGCTTCATCAAGCTGCATTGAAGAGACACCAATATCCAAAATAACTGCATCCACCTTCTCTTCAACGACACGATCGAGCTGTGAAAACGCCATATGGACCAAACGAAGGCGTGGAAAAAATTCATCAACAAGCGATTGTCCCGTGCTGATAGCATGAGGATCACGATCAAGAGCAATCACCTGTGCTCCTGCCTTTAATAAAGCGCGCGTATACCCACCAGCACCAAAGGTGCCATCAATCACTTTTGCTCCAACCAATGGCATAAGCCCAGCCAAAACTGGCTGTAACAACACTGGAATATGGCGTTCAGCTCTTTGATCCTGCTTTATCAAAATAATCCGTCTTGAAGTTATGCTGTCTTAAATCAACAGCTCTCTCATGGCAACTGATCTTAGAATAACCTGACCTTCAACTTTCACATTAATCACAATGAACGAAAAAACTAAAGTTATCCCAAAACAGATCCTAACGCATTATACTTAAAGAAATGTTATAATTTTTTTAAACACCCTTTGCTCAAGTGTCCATTTCAAACACATAGACTCCATAAAAGACCATATATAATTGATCTTATAAAATATCGCCTATCATCATGAAATATCAGTCGGCCTATAAGCCGGGTTCTGTAGAGTAAAGCTTACACTTTACATGGCAACCATTCATCTGGGACGGATGTTACCATCCGCCTCGTGCAACCTACCCGAATGACTCGCCCGGAAATCGGCTGCAAATTAAATTTTGCACGTCATTTCTATTTGGTCTTGCTCCCGGTGGGGTTTACCTTGCCACATTCATTACTGAATGCGCGGTGGGCTCTTACTCCACCCTTTCACCCTTACCTATAAAAATAGGCGGTTTACTTTCTGTGGCACTTTCCCTAGGGTCACCCCTGCCGGGTGTTACCCGGCACCGTCTTTCCATGGAGCCCGGACTTTCCTCACCTGCCGTATTTCAGTATCAGACAAGCGCGGCTGCCCAGCCGACTGACATACTGATTTATAAAACATTTTCTGCTCTGTGAAAATAGCATCTTAAAATATTTTATGACAAACCTCTCTCAACAGATGTTTTTATTTTAATGAAGCCAGATAAGTCTTTACTTTTGCGCAATATTTCACTGAAATGGAATTCATTTTTTTTGCAGCATGACCTGCGTTATATTTAAGGATTGTACCACACGTACTTCCACCACTGAGTTTATAGGCCCTTGCCAAATAACGCATACCATATTCAAGATTGGTCGCAGGATCGTACAAATCCTGTACAGAACCACTAAAGCCCAACCCTCGTGCCGTAGAGGGTTTAATTTGCATCAAACCTATTTCGCCAGCAGCCCCCTTTATACCTGCCTTATAATTACTTTCAACTTTTACAACAGCATGTGCTAAATTAACGGGAACATTATATTTATTCGCAAGTTTCTGAATAAGAAACTCATAAGGACGAGCAGAAATCTTAGAAGCAACAATCACTGAGGTTTCTCCTGATTCCGCAACATTTAAGACACTATGAGTCCAACTTATATCAAATACAAAAAATACAGCACATGCTGTATTTAACAAGATTTTCAAAAATTGCATTTTCTTTCTCTTCACTCAAACATTCTCAAATTCTAGCCGCAAGTAATTTGCAAATGTATTATACAAAAAAGAAAGCAAAAGAACGTCTTTAAAAAGGAAATAGTAAGACAATTTCAAGCTAAAATTATGAAATAAAAGAATATATCTTTATGCACAAGTCTCAGATTTCTCTATATCATAAAATAAAAAGACTATAATTAATCTTATAGCGTATCAAATAAAATGATATAATCTATAACTTGCGGCTATCGCTGTTGTATCAATCAATTTTTATATTAAAAAAATAGCATCTTAACTAGATGTAATATTTTTTACATAAGATTATTAATTTTTTTATTGAGATCAATCCCTCAAAGAAAGAGAGACAAGAGCATCTTTTTACCGAAGATGCTCAATATCAAAAAAGGTTCACAAAAAATATAAACCGTTATCAACGCTTCTCTCTGATTAATAAACACCCACTGCACTCTTTATGTCCGATAAAACCTCAAAAAATCACAAAACAAATCCCCCCATCATTGCGCATAAAAAAATTCATAAATATACTAAAACCATCATACTCTTTACCAATTCAAAATATTGGAACAGACTTTTAGCTCTCAAGATGTCTCAAAGAAGCTTTTTAATTCCTTTTTATAAAGAGTTTTTATCCACACAAGCCTCTACTTGTGGTATACAAGAAACTGATTTTAATTTTTTCACCATGGATAAATTTAAAATGAGAGGATTTTACAATTCTTAAGATTCTCACTTCAATATAAAATGATAAATTATCATTATAAAACAATATACTAAAAAAGTTATATCCGTTTTTATCCCTACAACAAAGCTTAACAATTACTTGTGTCTATTTTTTTTGAAAAATGTTAGAAAACTCAATACCCCCAAAGCCTTTTTAAATAAAAATAGACCTCTCATCTTCATTCAAATATTTTTTCTTTGTCACAGACTATCATCTTATCAGTCTTGCACCTCATTTTCAGAAATCATACAAGTGGATAAATATCCTAAAATCCGTAGAACAAAAAAAGCTTAAATCCTTTAAAAAATTTTATTTTCTCATATCAAATAAAAAAATAACCGGCATATAAAATGCAGTTAACGTGTTTTATTATAGTCAATACTGCTTTTGTCATTGTAGCGATTGATAATGCAATTAACTTGGACCAATACCCTTGATAGACTTTCTATCACTCCTGTAATGATTGCAACATTACCCTTATACTCCAATTGCTTACCTTTTGAGAGATAAATTTTGTTAATACCTTACAAATTGATCATCTCCTCGCACTTTTCAAAATTTCAAGAGAAGCTCTTTCTCCTTAAAATAAAACCCAAAAGCGCGATTAAAAAAATAGCTAAAAATAAGCATTAGCAACGGAAGGACGAGAAATCGCTTTCGAGAGAGCCATAGCAACAGTTTCACCAGATTTTTGAGCCTGCTCACGACTCTGACCACTTTTAGAAGCAAGCGCAATTACATCACGACGCAGCTGCGCAATAAACAACTCTTGCTGTTGAGGGGTCATTTTAGAAAGATGCTTGATAATATCTGGAAAAGATACGGATAATCTCTCTAATAACTCCTCCTCTGTTACATCAAGCTGCTGAGAAGAAAAAGAAGAGCGACCGAGAAAAAACTGATAAACAACACCACTTCGAGAAGCAAAAAAGACAGCGCCAAAAATAAAAAATACGAATAAAATAAAAATAATACGATGCGAAAAAGATCCCATTATCTCTTACCTAAAGACCACAGAATACAAACATAGATTCCTCTTATGATTCTCCTTATAACATGCAACAATGCCTCAATAAAGAAAAATCAAATTATTAAAAATGAATACGCTAACACTATCCGCCCAATAAGACTCGCCCTTCTATGTATTTAGGTACTATAGGCGAAACAATAACAGATCTTACACTCCCCCCTAATAACACCTTACATTTCCTAAAATAATTACAAAAAGCCTGACTGAGGAAATCCTCAGTCAGGCCAGACAATCTAGGGGATCCACGCGGGGGGGGGGGGAGGAGGTTCCCCGATTGTCCTCTTACATCAACCACTAAGATAGCCGATGCAATATTCTTGCTATGGAATAAAATTCTTTAAACAACAAGAAATTCTTATCATCTTCTACGCAAAAAAACATAAAAGAATTATAAATTATTTAAAAATGTTTAAATTTAGGCAAAAAAAGTTCAAAATGACCCAATTTGAAGCAATTTTATTTCAAGAAGCATCAATTAGAATCTACGATCATTATAACTTTTAAATAGTTTCTTTCATAACTCTGATGATCATATTAAAAAACAGTAATTTCTACGTATCCACCCTATAAAAATCAAACTACGTAAAAGTAGAATCACTTTTCCAACAGCAATCACCACAAAAAGAAAAACGTAGATTTTTAAAATCTTACACAAATAACCGTAAAAAATGGAAAATATCTTCTTGCAAGAAAGCTATGAATTATTTAAATTAAAACAATAAATTAGAGAAAATAAAATCTTATCTACCTTTATAAAAAATTTCTGTAAATGATCATTAAAATATTGTTACATCCCTCATGTAACAATCAATGAGGAACTTAAACAGCTTAATCTTATGAAAAAATGAGAGCTCTGAAGGTATTTGTTTCGAATCACGCCCCATCGTCATTCCAAATAACGATAAACCATTTTACAATAACCAACAGTCTCTAACGCATTTTAACATAACAAACCGAAATCAATACAGACATTTTCTCTTAATCTCTATCATTTAAATGATCCCGTAAAATAATACACACAGTAGTTTCTATGCTCAAAAATTTTTATATTCTGTTCTTCTAACGTAAACAATTCATTGATTTACAATCATAACTCATCATTTTACAATTTACATGAGAGATCTCAAGAACGTAAGGTTCCCTTATTTTAAATCTTCGTCTATTGAATTAATGAATAGCCATACTACCGCACATCACAAACAAGAAGAAGCATATGGATAAAAAACATAAAACGATGATGCCGGCTTACAACTTTTACTTAAACTAAAGACGATGGTGCCCTATCAATTTTACGCTATACCAACGGACTGCGTCATAAGATGAGCGGCAAACATAAAAAGAAAGAAAATACTTTTGGCAAAAACAATGGACTTATTTAATAACCTTCATAACTTCTCATGATAAAGAGATACGAAACTTTAGTGTAATATCACACTTTTCTTTCCTACTTTCAGCCACAGACTATCCCTAGATCATCGCCGATCTTATTTTTATGAATATAATGCATTGTCTTACCCTTTTACTTTTTCGTCTTTTTAGAGCATCTTTTTGCACCCCTCACTAAAAGTTCCAACGTACTCCTTATCTAAAAACCTGTTTTAAAGAGATATTTTAAGATCTATTGGGCACCACCATCTTTGACATTTATGAAGGTATGAGCCTTCACTATGATTATATTGTGCGGCATTATATCATATTGCAGCCGCTCCCACATTTAGAAAATGTATGAAAGATGTATTTTCTTTTACAAACGGTATCATTAAGATAAATACCTTCTTTTGTAGCAGACAAACAGACTCTTTCGGATTCTGAAACAGGAAATTTGAAATGAAACAACATTCCTGTATTTAAACCTCTTATTGAGTCTAAAAAAATCAATGATCTTTTAAAATCAATATATTGGCTAATAACATAAATATGATATCAAGAACACCTTAAATAATGATCCTCATAGGCTTAACTCTATAGAAGGTGCTTCATTATACAGCCTACACGCCGCTATAAAACACCAATACTCCCATATAAAAACATAATACAAATGTAAAAAACAATAGCTTATCAATGATTGAATAAAGTTTTATCTCTACGCTATTCTTGAGAAAAATCAGAGTATAAAGTACGTTAACAAACGCGATTTATGCAAAATCTACTTGTTTATCTTTGATATCGTCAACCAATAAACGCGGATCACGAGCAAGCCAAAGCGTAGCACTCCCCTCCTCACTGTTTTCATTTTGTATAGGAGTAAGACAAACCGTTTGTTCTAGAACAAGTCCCGCATTTTTAAGCCATTGTTCTATTTGTAAAGCCGAAAATCCAAAACGCATATGCACTTGATCAGAATATGAAGACTCAATTTCATGATAACCAAAATCCACAATCAATAAACGGCCATGAGGACGCAAAACACTTGATATCTCATGAAGGAATATTTCAGGATTTTCAAGAAAATGTAAAACCCAATGAAGAATAACTAAATCAAAAGTTGTATCTCCAACAGACAAGTGAAAAACATTGCTATCAAGCACAACTTGAACCGCATGCGTATAAAGATTAGAAAACAATTTTAAGATAGAGTCTCCACCTCTTCCAATATTCAACATCGTCTGAAATGGTTTATCGCCAATGATTTCAAGTAACGAGTTTTCTACACCATGATCTGCCATATAGGATGACCGTAATACATCCCGTTGCAACGCATTTTGTAAGAAATGCTTCTTCCTCGTTTTTTGACGCTGCTTTTTAACATCCTTCAAACGTTCTAAATCATGCGCTAACAACACATCATCCTTTGGCAAAGCCGAAAGAATACCTATCACAATGTCTTTACCCCAAAAATCATGACAAAGCTTAAAATAAAGGCTATCCCCCTTCTGATAACGCTCAATCAATCGTGCTTCGTACAATAAACGTAAATATCGTGATATACACGCTTGCGACTGATCAAGAATAAAAATAAAATCAGGAATTGTTAAATCTTCATGATGTAAGAGCCTAAGAACACGTAAATGGCTTACTTCTGCGACCGCTTTCAGCAGCACAATCATTGCATCTAAACTTGCACTTTTTTTCATAATTATCCCCTAAACATTCCTATAAACATTTGTTTATAGGAAAAAAAGTCAAGCATACAACGCATATTCTCATCTATTTTGTTCTCTCTATTTTATCATACTATGAAAAAAATAGGCTAATGTAAAAAACGAACAGATCTTATCTCCCTGCTTCTCGTTATAATGAGAATACATTGATTTATAATAATAATTCATTTTTAACTTGAATAAAAAACCGGAATACCGTAGATTTTTCTCATTTCAAATCTATTCATGATAAATCAATCCAAATCATTCTCTTACAGCTCATAAACGGAGGGGACAGATGGATAAAAATACCTTTTATGCCCACCTAAAAACAAGAACTGCATACTATTGAGAAAAAATAACATGATAATGCCAGCTTGCATTTTTATTAAGTAAAGATGATAATGCTCAATGACCAAGGCATTTGTAGAAGTAATACTATACGCTCCATCCCCTCCTTTTCATTGCAGTTTTACAAAAAATAACCGGTTATATATCATGAGTAAAATAACCCTATTTAGGTCATAATTTCATAAAGTGTCTCTTACTCTTTTCAATGAATAAAAACTCCCACAGAGTACACACACACTTTATTTATGAAATAACAAACGCAATAAAATACACTATTATTCTAACAAAGTTGCGATAAGATAAAAAATTCTAGCGTGTAAGAGGTTTATAATTTGCATGCTTAGGATTAAGAGATTCCGCCCCAAGACGACGAACTTTATCAGCCTCATATTCAGCAAAATTACCTTCAAACCATTCTACATGACCATCACCTTCAAAGGCTAAAATATGTGTTGCCAATCGATCAAGAAACATACGATCATGCGATATGATAACTGCACAACCAGCGAAATTTTCCAATGCATCTTCCAATGCACCCAATGTTTCAGTATCAAGATCATTTGTCGGTTCATCAAGAAGAAGCACATTCCCCCCCTCTTTTAGAAGTTTCGCCAAATGTACGCGATTGCGCTGCCCTCCTGATAAATTTGCCACCTTCTGCTGCTGATCTGCCCCCTTGAAATTAAAAGCCCCGCAATAAGCGCGGCTATTCATCTCATATTTGCCTAATTTAATAATGTCATTTCCACCAGAAATTTCCTCCCAAACAGTTTTATCCCCCACCAAGGAATCGCGACTCTGATCCACATAACTCATGTGAACTGTTTCACCGATACGTATCTGACCTGAATCGGGCTTTTCCTGTCCCGTCAACATTTTAAACAAGGTCGACTTTCCCATACCATTGGCCCCAATAACGCCGACAATGCCACCAGCAGGAAGTTTAAAAGAAAGAGAATCAATCAATACACGTTCACCATAAGCTTTAGAGAGATTATCAACCTCAATAACAACTTGTCCTAACCTTTCTCCAATAGGAATAATGATTTGCGCCTCTCCAGGACGGCGCTCACGTGCTGCTTGAACCAACTCATCATAAGCCTTAATCCGAGCTTTTGACTTTGCTTGTCGCCCTTTTGGACTAGAAGCGATCCATTCTTGCTCACGTGATAAAGCACGTTGACGCGCTGCCTCTTCACGGCCTTCCTGAGCCAAACGCTTGGCTTTAGCCCCCAAATAAGCAGAATAGTTCCCCTCATAAGGAATACCTCTACCGCGATCTAATTCTAAAATCCAACCCGTTACATTGTCGAGAAAATAACGATCATGGGTTATCAAAAGCACAGCCCCAGGATATTCACGTAGATGCCTCTCAAGCCAAGCCGTCGTTTCAGCATCTAAATGGTTTGTCGGTTCATCCAAAAGTAATAAATCAGGTTTTGACAAAAGCAATTTACAAAGTGCAACACGCCGCTTCTCACCACCCGAAAGTTTTGTTACATCCCCATCGGCTGGCGGACAGCCAAGAGCAGCCATAGCCATTTCCACTTGACTTTCTAAATCCCAAAGATTCTGACTGTCAATAATGTCCTGAAGCTGTGCGCTTTCATCAGCCGTTTCCTCGCTATAATTCATCATCAATTCGTTATAACGCTCAAGAATTTCCTGTTTATCTGCAACACCTTCCATCACATTACCACGCACATCTTTGCTCGCATCAAGCAAAGGTTCTTGTGGTAGATAACCACAGCGTGCTCCTTCAGAAATCCATGCTTCTCCCGTATATTCCTTATCTAGCCCAGCCATAATACGTAAAATAGTTGACTTCCCTGCACCATTCGGCCCTAAAATACCGATCTTCGCATCTGGATAAAAAGACAAATGAATATTTTCTAGAACTTTTTTATTGCCGTAAGACTTGTTAAGCCCAGCCATATGATAGATAAATTGACGTGCCATAAATTTCTCTTTATATTATGCGATATTAAAGATTAGGATTTTGAAAAAACTGCTTTTGCTTTTTGAAACTGTACAGTAAATAGCACTTACGTCGTATCAAAAGCTTTCGCTTTATATTGGTACATTTTTTCTAATCTCACAAGCCCCAGTATGGTCCTGAATGCAAAAAAACATCCCCCTAAAGAGCAAAAAGCAAATCTTTTTAGCTGTACCTGAAACCTGTTATCAAACATTGCCTCTCTTTTCCATACCAGATATAACATTGTATTTTTATCGTATTAAACCGACTTATCAATGTAATATGGTACCACAAAGAAAAGCAATTCTCTATGCGCCTTCTTTTCTCGCTTTATGGGCTTTATATTACGCAGTAAAAAATCCTTCTCTTTTTTCATCGATTTTTTGCTACGGAAAGCAATGGTCTTCACCCCTTGCCTTGATATGGCTTAAATTACGTTTACAAAACGACCGCCGCCTTATGGGATCTGACGTCCCAAGCCCAATGATCATGAAAGCTTTGCATCAACACGTAGCAACAAATGAATACAGTGCCCTTCCCATTGGTACGTGGTTACAATTCGTAAAAAACTATAAAGCCAATTGTAAAAACTTATCCATCCCCCTCTTTTGGCTTGATAATTATAAAAATAATATCAATATCCAGCACATCATTTCAAAACTTCAAGACGACATATAGCTTTTTAAAAATACGATAAAAGCTCATCTCGTATAGGAATATATTTATGGAAAAAAAAGCCTTAATCGTCATTGATGTTCAAAATGACTTCTTACTAGGTGGAGCACTTGCCGTACCTCAAGGTGATGCTATTTTACCCGCCGTCAATAATCTCATAAATCATTTTGACCACGTTATCTTAACCCAAGACTGGCATCCCAAAAACCATTGCAGCTTTGCTTCCTGCTATCCTGAAAAAAAGCCCTATGATACAGTCATTCTTGACTATGGTCCTCAAATACTTTGGCCTGATCATTGCATACGAGGAACACAAGGAGCAGAATTCCATCCATCTCTTAGAGTAGAAAAGGCACAACTTATCCTTAGAAAAGGCTATAATCAAAAAATGGATAGCTATTCTGCTTTTCTTGAAAATGATCAAAAAACACCAACAGGTTTACAAGTTTATCTCAAAGAACATGGTTTTACTAAGCTCATTATGTGTGGCTTAGCAACTGATTTTTGTGTCGGATTTTCTGCTCTTCACGCTATGCAATGCGGTTTTAAAGTCAGTGTTTCATTAAATGCCTGTGCTGGTATTGATGTAAACGGATCACTAAACACTATGCTTAAAACAATGAACGAAGCCGGTATAGAACTTTTAATGGTCTCTTAAAAGATCCTTCTCTAATCTACCATTATAATACACTGATTTATAAAGGATAAATCATTTTTCACATATTTAAGTAAGAGTCCAGAATATCGTAAATTCTCTCATTTCAAACCTGTTTCAAAACCATTCTCTTACACGTTACAAAGAGAATCCAATGTATGAATAGAAATCATTCAAAAAAACATGCAAAAAGGCCTCTTATGAACCATTAATGCAAAAGTTTGTCATAGTATTGAACGCTGGTAAAAAGTATAACATCAGCTTTCTGTCTTATATTTAGGTCAAAAAGTATCCTAGAGATTGTACATTATTGGCTTCATGGGTAGTATCATGCAATGAACTCAACTTTAAAAAAACGCAAATAAGCAATAAAATAGTATTTTATTTTGCATAAAAGACCTCTTTCTATTCAAAGATATGCGATAAACAAAAGTGTGAAAAAGGAAGAAATCTCCATTACTTAGATGCAACATGTTTATCTAATTGACGATGCTTAAAACGAATTGAAGAATATAATGCCATTCCAATAATACAGACTCCCACAAGTCCTGTTAAAACTTCAGGAACCGATATAATCGTTTGCAGATACATAATCACTGCAAGAACTAGAATTGCATAAAAAGCACCATGCTCTAAATAACGATAATGCAATAATGTTCCTGATTCAACCAACATAATTGTCATAGAACGAACGTAAAATGCTCCGATACCAAGACCTATCGCAATAATAAAAAGGTTGTGTGAAAAGGCAAAAGCACCAACCACGCCATCGAAAGAAAAACTAGCATCAAGAACTTCTAAATAAAGAAACGCCCCTACTCCCCCGTGAGCTACTGTTGTTAAAGTCTTTTGAGGAGTATCCAAGAGATGACCGACAACTTCAACACCGATAAAGGTCAAAAGTCCATAAAGTGCTGCCAATAAAAAAGTTATTTTATTTTCTGCGTCAATCTGAGCTGAAACAAATAAGATCAAAATCAAAACAATTGCAATATCAATTCCAACAAGCGCCCCAAACTTTTGAGCAGATCTCTCTATAACATTAAGCCAATGCACCTCTTTTTCAGAATCAAAAAAATATTTTAAGCCAACCATCATAAGGAAAGTTCCTCCAAAAGCAGCAATCCCCATATGCGCATCGGTTAAAACTTCAGCATATCGATGTGGTTCCCATATCGCTAATTTGACTGCCGCAATTGGATTAATCCCAACAGCAACGACAACCACCAATAATGGAAAAACAATTCTCATCCCAAATACAGCTATCAAAATACCCCATATAAGAAAACGACGACGCCACAATGGACTCATTCTACTAAGAACACGCGCATTGATAATAGAATTATCAAAAGATAAAGAAATTTCCAAAATTCCTAAAACAAAGCAAATAAAAAAATATTTAAGAAAACCAGTAATACTTTCCGTTTCAAACCAACCAATAACCCCTCCTAAAAAGACACCAATAATCGTGAAAAAAAAAGCAAACCCAAAATAGCGTAATAGGGACATGATCATTCCTCAAAGTTTATTTTCTACTTCATCTAAGCACACCCAGTACCAATCCAAAGTTTGCATCTCTTTAAAGTTGCATCTATTAATGCAGAGGTGTATAGAATATATATGGTAAAGTTACATGAAAATTCTCTCAAAAAAAGCAAGAGACAAATGTAGCAACAAGGAATTTTGTTTTGAAGTGAATATCAATTGTCAATACAATAAGTGCAAGATTGCTTTCTATCTACACAAATAAAAAAATAACAAGAAATTAAAGCTATAATATTGACATTATATCATAGAATATTAATACATAGTGTGCTTTTATTATTTAATGATTTATACCATGATGATTTACCGAGGGAGATAATTCGTGGCACGTCCTGAAACTGAATCAAAAACCATATTTGGAAAACGTTTACGTTATGTACGTCTTGCTTTAGGCGATCCATCGCGTGAAACCTTAGCTAAAAGTTTTAGCATGACAAAAAATTCCATTGCTTTTTATGAGCGTGGAGAGAGAGAACCCAATCTTAGTGTCTTACAAACATACCGCACGTTATATGGTGTCAATATTAATTGGCTTTTAACTGGACAAGGAAAAATGTTTGACACCGAATATACAAAAGGTGATTTTGACTGGAATTATTTTATTAAAAAAATCGAGGGACTGGAAGAAACACTTGCCGATAGTGATCGTAACGAAAAACTAAATCAAGAAAAAATCGACAGTTCTTATGAAAAATTGCAGCAATATTTGTCAAGACAAGGTTTATCAAATGGTTTTAACTCTAAAACTACAACCTCTCTTATCGATATGAAAGCTAAAATGGCCAATTCTTATACCCTTAGCTTATTCATTGATTTACTCATTCGAAGCGTATCCCAAAAAGAGGTTATAGCTAATCAATAAACGTCTATTTCAAAAGAAAAAGCAAGAAATGATTAAACACCAGTATGGAAAGAAGTATTTTTTTACTTTATCCGTGCTGGTGAAGTTTTATATAATTTATAAACTTTATTTCTGTAACGACAGAAAAATATTTGCGTTGTAAATGAAAGTATAGTGTCTTTAAATTAAAAAAAATAATTTTATAGTATAAAATTCTCATTCATATCTTATTGACAATAAATTTTTTCTTGTTAAAAGAATAATAGCTCTCATAGAAATTATTTTTTAAGGTCAGAAAATTTAAGGGGAATATATTGACGACTTCCTAGAGAGACATACATTAATGTTTACAAGCGGATTAGTTAAATATTTATCCTGAAAATTATCAGCTATTTTATGAGGTGGGAAGCATGTATTTTGAGGTGTTTCAAGGAGTTCACAATCAATGGTACTGGCGTTTAATCTCAGGAGATGCACAAAAAATTGCTTTTTCTAGTAAAGGTTATCCAACAAAACAAGATATCCTAATCAATATTGAGCAAATAAAAGAAATTACACATAAGGCTCTTATTAGAGAACTACAGTCCTAACGTTCTTTACCATTAAAACAAGCGTTTATTTTGTATAATGGTATGGTAGTTACTTTTGTGATAAATGAAAAGTGATTGATTTGCCCTCAATGAGAGGAAGTTTTTGTATTATTTCTGACACTCACAAAGAACATTCATATTCTTACAGATTATATGTTTATTTTCAATCATACTCAAATCTCTATAGCCTTTATCAAAAAGAAAATCTCTTAAGTTTTGTATTTTTCATAAAAAATAAACGCACATGAAGAGAAGATAAATCATCAATGAGAAATATATTTACTCTAAAAGATATTAATATCTTTTACGTTCATATTCCTCTTCTGTATCTGATAATCATAACTGACTTACCCATTTCATCTTCATAAAAAGCAAATATCTCTTTCTTTCTATTATCATGCAATTTTTTATACCTATTAGCTGAAACTATCGTAGCATTTATACCTTACATCTAAAAAGAACGTGCAAAACTGTTTCCAGCAATAATATAAAATTGCTGGATTGTATAGACGCGCTTTTTAATAACTAGCCTACCTATAAACTGGTTTATCATCATAAACTCTTATTTTATGATCAACGACGCTCTGTCTTATAACCTTAAATGTTGTCATAAAATCAGAGTAAACTTGAATATTCTCTTCCAATACAATCTCTCCATCAGCACCATAATTGGCTTCATTAAAGTTTATCTCTCTCGTCATTCCAATCTTCCTAACACATTTCTAAACCCTTTAATGCAAAATATGAATACAATCACTCTTTATCATCTTCAGATTTAAGCATTTTTTTATATTTCTTTTCATTTTTTTCATATTGCTTAATTTGTTTTTTCAGTTTTTCAATTGCTTGGTCGCGTCTTTTAATCACCATACTTTGCTCTCTAATAGCCCTATCTCGTTCTTCAGTCATCTTCATAGAATCTCTTAAAAACTCATGCTTTATTCTTCTAGATTCCTCTTTTAAAATTTTCACTTGACTGCGATAATATAAAGAAAATCGAAATATAACCCCGCTGCACAACAAAACAACAATCATTGCTCCCAATAAAATTTCGTTTACACTCATTTGGATCTCCCTTAATTGTCGCTCAAGTGATGATCTTGACCAATTTGTTTCATCCTCAATCAAAAAAAGAATGCAATAAATTGCATGTTCCAAGTGTGAACAATCACTCTCGGCGTTCTTATTTTCTCCATTAAAGCATTGATAAATGACGCAAACAAATCTCTGAAAGCGGCTAAATCTACACTCACACCAATTATTTGCGACACATTTATTGACACAAAATACAAAAAATAAGGAACGTCAAATAAAACTAACGACGCAATCCAATCATACAAGCCTTGCCCAAATCGTTCCTATCTTCCTTTTTTACGCCATGTGGAATGCGGCTATATATGAAAGTTTTTCATTATTACAAAAATCTTCAGTGTCACAAAGCACAGCATTTCTGTAAAATTTTGCCTTCCCACAAATCTTTACATCACCACAAACTAAAGCATCATTATAAACTCGAGCCTTTCTAAAATCACGAGTATCACCACAAAATTCAATACATTGAGCATTCAAAACTTGATCAAAAAAGACCGCATTAGCATTAGCATAAACATATGCATCTCCACTCATATTCAAATAACGGTAAAGTTCTTATTTTTCATAAACATGCGAACTCTTACGAACAACTAAACAACCATATGTTAATGCATTGTTATCAATAACAATATCATTATAAACACAGACTTCATTATAAACCGCAGCATCATAAAAACACATTCATCCCCATAAGGGCATTGATCGAATGTACAATTCTACCAAACAACCACCTTTGTGGATCAGATTACCTTCCTGTTTAATAAAATATCCAAGATCACTTTTTTGATATTTCCCATTTTTTTACGCATATATACGATATACCATCTGATAGTGATCTAATTTATTACAATAAAGAAGAAATCAGTATTCTTTATCTATGCAATTTACATTTTTTCTACAGCCATTATCCTATCTCTTAAGGCTCTAAAGCTTCGTTATATTCACACACTACCTCAACGCAGAATTTTTTTTTACAAATTCTGATGTTGGGGTATATCTTGATTTATAATGCTGCTACGTATACTATCATAGTGAAATCTCATAAACATACGAGTGTGTATCGCCCTTTCTGGTATACACATTTACTTTTTCACAACCGTGGAACTAAGCAACCATTTTTATTGATTCGAATCTGAAAGTGTATGGGGACATTTTGTTATTAGTTAAAAACAACTCTATATGCTTCCTTAGCGAAGAGCTACACATGGATATTTTCACGCTCCTTGTATCATATATTCTGGATTCGCAACGCAATATTAACGCTATAGCGTAAATATGTAAAGGTCTAAAAATGACAAAGACTGAAAAAGATTGGTTCCAACGCTTAGTTGAATTGATAAAAAGTGACGGACGAACAATGATTGAAATAAGCAGAGCTGCAGGCTGTGGACAAAATTACGTCCAACAAATGATAAATGGAGGCAAGAGACCTTCTGTAGATAAACTCATGGCTATTTTGAATACACTGGGAAATGCTAGTGCCATATATGTAATAACTGGTTTCAACATCTCCGATGAAGACTTAAAACTCATAACTTTGATTTCGTCTGGAGATAAAAAGAAGATTGAAGCCTTAAATGTTCTGTTGAATGAGCAGAATCTGTAGCATTTTCTACTTTATCCAATATCGCTTGCTTTTGAGACGTCGATAAAGACTCCCATTTCACAATAATATCAGATAAAGTTGTTTCAAATTTTTTATCATTCTTCATAGTCATACTCCATGTAGTCACACTATATAACGCTAAAGCGTTTAAAATATATCTCATACCTTAGAAAAAAATATTTGCAATAGGCAGTATGGAAGCAATTGTGTACAAACTTATTTTACAAAATCAGATGAAGTTCTATTAGTCATGTACCATGGTGAAACAGAAAGCATCACACGATCCAGACCTTCTTATGAAAATTGGTATAATCTATCAAAAACGCGAATAATGTTACGCAGATCTTGCGATTCGGACCAATAAAAACTAATGTGAAAATATCCCTGAAGACACTCCTGAACTCTATATAAGAGAACACGAAAAAGCTTTTTTGAAAAAAATACATCACAATTTATTCTACATAGCACCATCTATGTTTTTTTAACAATATTGCAAAGCGAGAATATAACAATGTTATAGGAATAAATTCTTATAAACAGAGCCACACTACCTAAAACTCTGTAACACATTTACAGGTAACCTCCCCTCTAAACGCACCTTGTAAATACTAATATAAGTCTCTATCATAAGCAAAAATGATACTATCAAAAAAATAAAACGAATCACCACGCACAATCTTTGTACGTAAATTTTATACAGATTCACAACAAGAGAGAAATTCCCTTATGCAAATGAAGAATTATATTTTAAAAGTATGGCTTTGAAGAAGAAGTATACTTTTCCAAAAAAACACCCTCCCTGCCAATAATTTTTCATAAGAGAAAAAACTCATAATAAAGATAAAACTCTCTATACGATCAATACGAGAAAAATGTTAGCAATACAAAAAAGTGCTAGGGTTACCGCAATATTGCCAATTCCTTATGAGAGTAAAATCAAAAAAGACGTCTGTTCTTCAATAATAATTCGGATCACATGAAAACTCTATAATTTAAACTTTAAGCAAAAAATACACAAAAACAGAAAATGGCATTTTAATGAATTTTCTAATATCATAGAAAATATTTCTTACAGAATAATAAAATGCTTATTACAATAGAATCTGGATGATGCAAAGCGATAGAAATAATCACTCAATTGACTTTTCAAAGAACAATTAATAAAATTCTTTTCAAAGAACACGCCACCGTCACTATGAACAATATTTCTCAAAATATCAAATAGAATTCCTTTCTTGGAAAAAAAATATCAACAAATGTTATTATCATCGTTGCCCCATGATACATATGAATGCCCATAGATCACATTCTCTTATACACTAACCTTTCATCACGATGATGCTATTCGAACGTCTAAAAGACCTTAGCATCACTTAAGAAAAAAGCAAATTTACACTAAATGTTTTTTGAGCCATTTGTTCTGAACAGGTCCAATCTTTAAAATTGGTTTTATTGAGGTCTATTTATTTGCAGAACAAGTATAAATAAACTTATCCAATGAAGCTTTTAGCCTTCTATTTTATGAAGAACACCACACAGAAAAAGTACAAAACAGTATATGAATTAAGAAAGTAAATAGCGCCCCATATCAGTTAATCCAAATGCTAAAAGGTTGCAAATGAGAGAACTCCTTTGATGAGACTAAGAAAACATACCATCATATTAAAGCGACTGAGAGAAAAAACTGCAACAAACAACGACCAAAAGCTTCTAAAACAAACAGGAAAATAAATAAAAAACAAAAAAGGTAGAATCTCAAAACTTTTATATAAGCGATCCATTTTTCTATTGGACATTTCCCTATTGGTGGGCCCGGAGGGACTCGAACCCCCAACCAAGCGGTTATGAGCCGCTGGCTCTAACCAATTGAGCTACAGGCCCCACATAGGTTGTTTCTCTCTAAACTAAAATGCCCTATGATACAAGAGCTGACAAAGATTATAACCCATCTTTTTCTCTTTTCTATTGGTTTTTTTTTCAGTGCTCTAATTTCTTTACAAAAACTCTTAAAAATGAGAGAATAATTAACTGACAAATATAAAGGTATAGATATGATAGAAAAGAAAATTCAACCACTGAAGGGTTCTCTGGTTAAAACAGTTATATTAGCATTTACACTCTTAGCCACATCGTTGACTGTACGTGCTTATGCTGAAGAAAATAAAATGAAAAATGCAACGATTACAGTGACAGCAATCGGAGAAAGTCAAGCAGCACCGGATATGGCCATTATTAATCTAGCCGTTGTTACCTATGACAAAACTGCCCAAAAGGCATTAGCTTCCAATAATCAATCCATCAATGATATTATAAACGCTTTTAAAAACAATGGCATCCAAGAAAATGATTTGCAAACATCAGGCTTATCCATTTATCAGTCGACCTCTGATAAACACCACGAAAAAAAGAATAATGAAAAACTCTATCATGTTTCAAATTCTTTAACCGTGCGCATTCGTGATCTTACCAATGCTGGTAAAATCTTTGATCAAGCGATGACACTAGGTGTTAATTCAGTTAACGGCATTACTTTTACCAACGCAGATACAAAGCCATTTTATCAAGAAGCACGTAAAAAAGCCATTACTGAAGCCATTGAAAAAGCGCAAACGATAGCGCAAGCAGCCGGTTTAAAATTAGGAAAAATTATTGAAATCAATGAAAAGGATGATTACTATCACCCAACACCACGGCTCATGAGTAGAGCAGCAGATGTAAGCTACGCAAATACAAATTTTGCAGGTGGTGAATTAAATTATAACGTGAGCGTCACTATAGTCTTTGCGATCGATTAAGTCACAAACAAGTTGTATAAAAAATCATATTACTGGCCTTCACGTAGAAGACCAGTAATATGATAAAGATAATCTTCCTCAGATAATAATTCGTCTTCGTAAATCTCTATTTGTCCGCGTGCAGAAATATGCGCTGTATGTATCGTCTGACAATCCCCTGATACCAATGGATGCCACCAATGAAGATCTTTTCCCTCATAAATTAATCTATAAGCACAACTTTCTGGAAGCCAACGCGCTGTTTTAACTATCGTAATATCTAGCGATATACAATCTGGTACAATTGATTTACGATGAGCATAATCTCGACACCTGCAAGTTTGCCCATCTAAAAGACGACAAGCAATACTGGTTGCATAAAGGTCACCCGTATCATCGTCCTCAACTTTATGGAGACAACAACGGCCACAGCCATCACAAAGGCTCTCCCACTCAGAAATGGAAATCTCTTCTAATTTTTTTACTTTCCAAAAGGGAAGTTCTCCACTCATAAACTCAGACACACCTTTTTTAATTAAGACGATCTATAAAAAATGAAACGTTTAATTTCTATAATTTCATCTATTTCTGTCTCTTAAAAAGATTCAACTCAATGTATACTTTAAACCATGTTCTTAAAAGCTATCTGAATAAAAAGAGAATATTCAAAAATAGCGCATATAAATGAACATAACCTATTGAAACATCTCTTTGTAAACTTAACGAAGAATAAAATGCGTCACCTAAAATGATAGAAAAATTCCGCAAAGAATATACATTTTTCATCAAAAAGTCCGTATGTTGCAATATAAGTTTATTCCTAATAGATCTCATTTCTTAAAAACGAGCCGCGCTATACGCAAGGTAATGTTTTTATCGTTCATTTCTTGAAAGCCCCCTACTCTCTACTCCATAACCACCCTTTGCCCTATATCTATTCTTTTGAGACAGAGAAGTATAAAGCCCCAAAGCTAAGAAAAACATTAAACATCGTAAACTTTCTAGATTGTTCAAATTCTTCCTATGTTTTTCTCAAGAAAGTATCCAAGTACAACATGAAGCACCTCCCCCCTTCATTAAGAAGAAGGAGGAAGTTATTAAAATGCACACGAATTCCTTTATTTAAGAATCGAGAAAACTGCGCAATTTTCGTGAACGGCTAGGATGTTTCAATTTACGAAGTGCCTTTGCTTCAATCTGACGAATACGCTCTCTTGTAACTGAAAATTGTTGTCCTACTTCTTCCAACGTGTGATCTGTATTCATCCCTATTCCAAAACGCATCCGCAAAACACGTTCTTCTCGCGGTGTTAATGAAGCAAGAACGCGTGTTGTCGTATCTCGCAGATTAGCTTGGATAGCAGCATCAATTGGTAATAACGCATTCCTATCCTCAATAAAATCACCCAAATGGGAATCATCTTCATCACCAACAGGCGTTTCGAGAGAAATAGGTTCTTTTGCAATTTTAAGAACTTTTCGTACTTTTTCTAACGGCATAGAAAGCTTGCTAGATAATTCTTCTGGTGTTGGTTCTCGTCCAATTTCATGGAGAATCTGACGCGAGGTACGAACAATTTTATTAATTGTTTCAATCATATGAACAGGAATACGAATTGTACGTGCCTGATCAGCAATTGAACGTGTAATAGCTTGACGAATCCACCATGTTGCATAAGTTGAAAATTTGTAGCCGCGCCGATATTCAAACTTATCCACAGCCTTCATCAAACCGATATTGCCCTCTTGAATAAGATCAAGAAACTGCAAACCACGATTGGTGTATTTTTTTGCAATTGAAATGACAAGACGCAAATTAGATTCTACCATCTCTTTTTTTGCAATTGTTGATTCGCGTTCACCTTTCTGCACCTGCATAACAATCCGACGAAATTCACCAATCGAAATAGCCGTTTCTTGCGCAAGATTTTGTATCTCACTTCGCAGTTTTTGGATTTCTTTTGCTTCACGCACCGAAAACTCTTTCCAACCAGGTGTAGGCAAAGCAGCAATATAATTCATCCAATCTGCGTCCAATTCACGCCCTTGGTATTCTTTTAAAAAGTCCTCATGGCCAATGCCATAGCTATTGGCAATCCGTTTCAGCTTACCTTCATTATGAATCAATCTCTTATTGATGTCATAAAGCTGTTCAACCAAAGCTTCGATACGATTTTGGTTTAAAGAAAGAGATTTTACTGCTTGAATCAACTCACCCTTTAATTGAATATATTTCTTCTTCTGAGAAGATGTAAGGGCCCCCTCTTTACGCTCTGCCAAACTGCTTTCAACATGCTGATCTTGTAATTTTCGTAATTTTACATAGGTTTGAGCAATAAAATCCAATGTTTCCATAACTTGAGGACAAAGTTCATTTTCCATTGCAGCAAGCGATAAGTTAACATCGTCCTCGTCCTCTTCATCATCGTCTTCAATGTTTCTCTCTCCTGCGCTCTCCCCCATATTACGTATACCAGAAGACATTTTTTCTTCTACGGTCTTATCAACTTCACTTCGCTCAATAACAGGAGCCTGCTTTGCTTCTGGACCAGCATAAGTCGTTTCAAGATCAATAATTTCACGAAGAAGAATACGCTGCTCTTTTAACTCGTCACGCCAGATAATAAGAGCCTGAAAAGTCAAAGGACTCTCACAAAGTCCCGCAATCATTGTCTCACGCCCTGCTTCAATACGCTTAGCAATGGCAATTTCGCCTTCCCGCGAAAGAAGCTCAACAGCTCCCATCTCACGCAAATACATACGCACCGGATCATCCGTACGATCTGTTACTTCGCGTTTATTCGTTGTCGTTGCAATTGCGTGGCTAGAGGCTTCTACTAAATCACCCCCCTCTACCGTAACTTCTTCTTCATAATTTTCAGACTCAACTTCATCCTCATCATCCACAACATTAACCCCCATCTCAGAGAACATCGCCAAGATATCTTCAATTTGTTCGGATGTAACCTCGTCAGAAGGAAGAACTGCATTGAGTTCATCCATTGTTACGTAACCATTTTTTTTGGCAAGTTTAATCATTTTCTTGATGGCATCATCAGAAAAATCAAGAAGAGGACTATCCAAACTCGCTTGGTTTGTTACTTCTGCATTATCTTTCTGTTTAACCTTTGTTGCCATACCATAACTCCACTCGATCACTTCACAGTTTCCATGTGACCAGTTTTTTTGTTCTCACTAAAATCTACCAATAGTTACTCATATATACTTCCTGTTAAGAGATTACCATTGGAAAGAATACATTTTGTATACGCCCTGACATCCAGACAAACTTGACATCCAGACAAAAACGCGGGAAAACTCCAGAAGTTTCCCCGACACCTCTCAGCCCTTCTGAGATAATCTCTGCACCCTATCGTAAGAACCAATTTCCCGCTTTTCCTAAAATTTACCCGCTTTTCCTAAAATTTAATTGTCATCTTTATAAAAATGTCACTCCACATAAACTTCCTCATCTAAAATTTAAGTGACTGATTCGCATTAAAAAAGCGAATCATTTTATCGTATCTTGTGTATTCCCGTCTATTTTTTCATCCAACCAACTTCCAAATCCTTCAATTAACGCTTCTGTTGCCTGCATCTGCTCCAGCTCATTTTTTACCTCACGAAGCAGATCAAAAACCTCACTCTTAGGATTTTCTACAAGTTGCTCTTCAATATCCTGTAACCTCTTATGTAGGTGGTGTTCTTGAAGATGCAAGTAGACAGCTTGTTTTAATATAGCACGCGCATCTTCTATAGGGGCTCCACTAGGAATAATACGCATACCAATATTTTGCACAAGATGTTTCATACGCTCTAACAGAGCCTTTTGCCCTCTTTTTTCTAAGAACGCAACCATCGTCTCTTTATCATGAAGCTGTTGGTCCCCAAGAATTTCCAACATAGCTTGATGAAAAATTATCAATTGAGTATTTTTTAATTCTAATTCAGAAAGAATTTCAAAATTTTCATACCACAACTCAGGATAGTAAGCTAAAGTGAGTAAAATCACTGCTTCACGCAAAGGGATAGATTGCGAAGAATTTCGTACTATTTCAGAATTTGCTAACAGAGAAAAGGTTTGATCTTTAAAGGTCCTATTTGGTGAAGATTGACCATATCGCCCTTCCCCCTTTTGTTTTGAAAAAGAGGAACGAAAAAAATCAAAAAGGCGTTTTTTTACATCTTGCAAATAATAACGACGGACATCTTCATCCTTAATCGTAAAAATTTGTTGTTTTAGTTGTTTTTCTAGCGCTGCTCGTGCCTCTGGAATTTCAAAATGCTTTCCATAGGTAGCACGCCACCATAAAAGCTCACTCAAAGGAATAGCTTTTTGCAAAAAAGAAGAAAAAAGCTGTGCTCCACCAGCACAAACAATTTCATCAGGATCTTTCCCTTGTGGCAATAAAACAAAGCGTACACAAACCCCAGCCTTTAAAAGAGGCAACACACGATCAGCAACACGAAAGGCAGCTTTTAAACCAGCATCATCACCATCAAAACACAAAATAGGTTCCTTCCCCATCTGCCATAAAAGCTCAATTTGCGCTTCCGTTAATGCTGTCCCTAAGGGTGCTACAACTCCTTCAAAACCAGCTTTAGTCAATGCAATGACATCCATATACCCCTCAACAACAAGGAGTGAATGAATTTTTTCATCGCCAACAAAGCGACTATTTTTGCGAGCTGCTGCCGCGTTATAAAGTATATTTCCTTTATGAAACAGCACTGTTTCAGGGCTATTGAGATATTTTGCTCGTGTCTCTTTCTCTAATGCACGCCCTCCGAAAGCCACCACACGTCCGCGCAAATCTTCGATAGGAAACATAATGCGATTTCTAAATCGGTCATAAGAATCCGCGCTCTCCTCATGCACTGAGAGAAGCCCACATTCTTCCATTTGCTTTATTGAAATGCCCCGTGCACTCAAAGCTTCTTTCAAAGCTGTACGCCTTACCGGTGCAAAACCAATGCGGAAACGCTCTACAAGCTCTGGTGTAACACCACGTGCATCCAGATAACGACGTGCTTGCATACCTCCTTTATCGCGTAAATTATATTGAAAAAAATCTGTGGCAATTTTCATCACATCATAAAGGTCAGCTTTTTCCAGTTGACGTTTATGACTTTGTGAATCCAAAATAGGGAGTTTCATTCCCGCAAAATCAGCCAAACGCTCTACACTTTCTGAAAAGTGCAGTCCATCAAGCTCACACAAAAAGGTAAAAATATCTCCACTTACACCACAACCAAAACAATAATAGCGCCCTTTATGATCATCACAATGAAAACTTGGCGTTTTTTCACCATGAAATGGACAACAACACCAAAAGTCTCCCCGTGAAGGCTTACTTTTTCGAGGATCAAAATCCACCCGTTGACCAATCACTGTTGAAATTGGGAGTCTCGTACGCAGTTCATTAAGGAAATCGGGCGGAAAACGCATTATCTCTCACAGAGTTTGAAAATTCTTTTTTGCATATTTAACGACTTTAGAGCATAATTCCAATACTTCCTCTTAAGCAGTTGTAAAATTTTAACCCCTCAACTGCATATATTTTTAGAAATGGAGAATAAAAAGTGATCGAATTTATTGCTCAATATCCGTGGTTAGAGGCTATTTCTTGGCTTGTTATTCTTACTATAGCTGCCCTTTTAGTGAACTTTCTAGGACGAAAATTACTTATTCACGGAGCAAAAAAACTCTCTTCTTTTCTCCCAAAAAATACAACGATCGATATTAATAATGCTATTCAATACATAGCGGATATCATTTCAGCTTTTATTCTTTCAATTGGTGTTAATTTTATCTCAACATTGCCCGATGCATTTAGCACTGTCATTGGTAATGTTGCCAACGCCTTCATTATCTTCTTTGTCGTCCTGACAATTTCTTCCTGTCTCAATGTCATTAACATCCTTTACGAACAACGACCAACAGCACGACTAAAACCAATAAAAGGTTATATTCAAATTGCTAAAATTGCACTTTTTGCTGTGGCAACAATTTTAATGGTCGCTACATTGATTGACCGCTCCCCTCTTATTCTCTTCTCCGGTCTTGGTGCAATGGCCGCGGTTCTCATGTTAATTTTTCAAGATACGCTTCTTTCTCTCGTTGCCGGTATTCAAATTTCATCCACTGATATGGTTCGTGTTGGGGATTGGATTGAAATCCCCAATCTCGGTGCCGATGGTGATGTTATTGAAATTGCCTTGCATACTGTTAAAGTTCAAAATTTCGACAACACCATCACCTCAGTTCCTATCCGCAAACTTGTGACCGACCCTTTTAAAAATTGGCGTGGAATGCAAGAATCGGGTGGCAGACGCATCAAACGCTCTCTTTTTATTGATCAATCAAGTATCCATTTTCTCACAAAAGAAGAACAAAAATATCTTTCCCGATTTAATTTATTAGAAAATTATTTCACACAAAAAGTAGCAGAAATTGATCAATGGAATGCTCAATTAGATAAAAATCATGATGTCTTAGCCAATACGCGCCGTTTAACCAACATTGGAACTTTTCGTGCTTATGTTTTTGCTTATCTACAACAGCATCTAAACATCAACCCTAATATGACCTATATGGCACGACAATTACCTCCTACAGAAAATGGTTTACCCTTAGAAATCTATTGCTTTACGAACACCACCGTTTGGATCGACTATGAACAAATTCAAGGCGATATCTTTGATCACCTTTATTCCATTCTGCCCTGTTTCGGTCTAAAGGTTTTTCAAAATCCAAGCGGTTATGATTTTAATCAAGTATTAAAAGCAAAAGTGAAATAAAAACAATAAACTTCAATTTATTAATTTGAGGCAACCACATTCACAACAACAAAGAAAGAATAAAGTATCATGAATGGTTCATTGGTACTCCTTCATCTTGCCGGCGCTATTTCTTTACTTCTTTGGGCCACACGCATGGTGCGCACAGGAGTTGAACGCGCTTATGGTGACAGACTTAAATATAAAATGTGCCACGTCGTTTCAAAACCATTGTTTGCCGTAAGTTTTGGACTTTTTACAGCAATGATTTTACAAAGCTCTACAGCAATAACACTCCTCGTTGGCTCTTTCGTTGAATCTGGTTTTGTCTCTGGAGTAGCAGGACTTATGGCTGTACGTGGAGGAGAATTAGGATCAGCAATCGTTGTAAAAATTCTCACCTATGACCTCACTCTTGTTGTACCCTTATGTCTTTTAATTGGCACTTGTATCTTCATGACAACAGAAAAACGTGAATGGCGTCAAATAGGACGTATTGTCATCGGTATTGGTCTTTTGATTTTATCTTTAGAGATGATAAGTACCGCGACAGAACCTTTACGTGAAAGCGAAATTTTACCTAGCATCATTCGTTATCTTTCAACCGATCCTATTTCCACTTTTTTGTTGGCTGCTGGCTTAACCTACCTCTTACATTCATCCATTGCAGGAATCATTTTGCTGGTCAATTTTGCCAACTACGATCTTATCCATACGCAACTCTGTGTTGTCATGGTTCTTGGTGTCAACTTTGGCTCTTCTCTTATAGCACCACTTTTAACGCGCAACGCCTCTCCTAATACCCGCCTCGTTCCCTTAGGAAATTTACTCATGCGTGGGGCAGGGTCAATCCTTATACTTATCTTATTTCTCTCCTTTCACCCTCCCATCACATGGCTTGGCAATAACGCCCCTACTCAAGTGATCAACGCCCATATCATTTTTAATGTTTTCATTCTCCTTGCTGGAATACCGCTTTCAAAATGGGTTTTAAAATTAACCACTCAGATCGTGAATATAAGTGCAAAAAAAATGCAAGCCGACAAAACGCTCAATTTATCTGATCAAACAGCTCTTGATGACAGTGTTCTTGATCGCCCAACTCTCGCCCTCTCGAATGTCATGCGTGAAGTCATTCATATTTGTGATCTTGTAGACATCATGCTAGAAAAAATTATGGGACTTTATGAAAAGCCTGATCCCAATATTATTCGTGAACTCAACCAACTCAACACCATATTGGACAAAAAACATATCGCCATCAAACTTTATCTGGCCCGATTAGCGGGACAAAAATTATCTGACGAAGAAGCTCTTCAAACGCAAGAACTTCTAGGCGCCTGTATAAAATTAGACCAAGCAGGCGATATCATTATTCATAATATGTTGATGCTGGTTAAAAAGAAACAACAAAAAGGTTTACAGTTCAGCAGCGAGGGCTGGAGTGACCTCCTTCGTTTCCACGCCATTGTACTAGCCAACGCGCATATAGCATTTAACGTTCTCGTCTCACGTGATACACACACTGCACACCTATTGGTACAAAAAAAAGATCAACTACGAAACTTAGAAAAAGAGATGAGTTTAAAACATTTTAAACGTCTGCGTGAAGGGGATCTCAAAAATGTAGAATCATCCAGTCTTCATCTCGACACTGTGCGCGACCTCAAACAAATCAACTCTCTTTTGACCTCAATGATCTACCCCATTTTAGAAGAACAGGGACTTCTTCAAAGTTCTCGTCTACGCAACCCTGCTGAAGAACAAGCAGAAAAAACTTAAACTTTTCAAATAACTTGAATAAAACACACATCACATCGATTATTCAATTTTGAATATGGTCAAAATATTGATTTAATCAAAATATCTTATTATTCGACAATTTAAATGAGCTTTCTTCATCGTAAGTTTCTTTCATTTAAAATCTATTCATGATGATTTGCTCAAAGTCATTTGCTTGCACATTACAAACAAAGCAGCATGTAGAATAGAACTCTTGAAGAAAGATGTAAAAATGCCTAACCATCTCAAAGCCAAGACTGTTAAACACATAAAGAGTAGGTCAAGAGTATGATAGTTCCAACCTAAACCCGCCTTGTAAAAAGGGAACCGCTTCACAGTAGCAGCGAAACAGAAATACTCTATAAGAAATACAAAACCCCACAAAAATGCAACATTTATATCAAGATTGGTAGAGGTTCAACCTATACAGCCATGCTATAACGTATCAACGAAACAGTTTTCATTTCAAACATCATTGATATCAATTGGCAAGCTCCAAACTTTTAAATATCCATTTTACTTATTGCTTTAATCACAATTGTTTTTTTAATTTAAGAGAGAGATTTAAAAAGCTTATAAATACACTTTATGAGTTCTTAGAACATTTCTACTAATATTTTCTTCTTTTATTCATATTTATCAATTAATTAATTTATTTATAAATTAAAATATGTTGTATATTTATACTTATTAAGTATTATTATTATATAAATGTGAATATTATTTTTATATAAAGGAAAGTAATAAGTAAAATATCTAAAAGAAATATCCTTTCCACTGGTTAAAAAAGGAATAAACCTTGATTTTTACAAAGTTTACTCTAGTTACAATTTAAATTCAGACAAAGGAGGGTATCATGGAAAATGCAAACATCGGCTGGATTGCAGCTATTGTCATTGGCGGAATTGCAGGTTGGGCTGCACAGTATATTATGAAAAGCCAAACAGGAATATTGTTAAATATTATCTTAGGGATTATTGGCGCTGCGCTAGCAAGCTTTCTTTTTAGTCTTTTAGGTGTAAGTTTTGCTGGTTGGCTTGGCTATCTTATTTCAGGTTTTATAGGAGCCTGTATTCTTATATGGATAGGACAAAAAATTCGATCATAGAGTATTTATTTTTTACACCTTTTGGGATTCAATACAAAACTAGGAAACAACTAGCAGAGTTTGAAATATTCCCCTGTAACTTGTTGTTACCAATTTTGATATGATGGTGAGATGCTTAAGCTGCGATTTTAGGCATACACCATCACCGTATTATAAAACGAAATGCAGTAAAGAACTTTATAACGCACCATTTCATACCTATATAAACTTACGCATATCAGGAGAGATATGTTGCGTTATTTTAACGAAATACGAACTGATTTATGTACCACGTGCGCAAATCCAGCATATCTCACTGTAATAACAATTCATAAGGTTACAAAAATCACTAACGATGATTAAAAATTCTACCGTATAATGCTTAACACCTATACACTCTATCAACAATACCCTTTTTACCGAAAAACTCGAAGCGCTTTTTTACATTCTTAAGAAATAAAGAGAGACGGCAAGAATAAAATGATAAATATTTTTTCTAATCTATGAAATAAAATAGTATCTAAAATAAATATGAAAATTAAATTATAATGTGTTTTTTTAAATTTATTTTTAATAATAAAAATATATAAGTAAAAATTAATAATATTAATGCAAATTTATTATAAAATTAATACACATTATGTGATGTAATATTTCAAAATTTTAATAATATAATATATTTTGCAAAAATATATGCATTACTATAAACTTCTTGATTATAAAGAATACGATCTCCTTTACATCTCAATTCAAAAGATTTGAATATCTCTTCTCTTTCTAAAGTATAAAATAAAGTTTTGTTCCTCTTAAAATTTCCTCTTTATATCATCTTGCATAGATGAATTTTTAGCTCTTCTTTATATGCGTTACAAACGAATTTTAAAGCACGAAACATTTTTCCCATTGCTCTCATGCGATAAAGAAATTTCCGTAACGCATTGTGAAAGTGCCTTGGATAAAACATAATACCTTATTTTGCTTTTTTAATGAAAATAATCCTATAATATATACTTCCCGCATATCTTCTTTTAAAGACCTTTGCAATCGACTTTCCCTTTGATATCTTCCTGTTAAAATCTTGCTGCTTTTATACTCCTTGTATTACAATAGAGCTATCTATTTAACCCAACATAACATATGGAATAAGACTTTAGCTGTGGAGTAAAACGATGTCTGATCTTGAAGATTCCATCTTACCGCCTCTAACGTGGTTCTCTGATCAAAATCCTCCAATACCAGAAAACGTTCGCGATTGGCTCATGGAATCGGGCTCGATGACGCTTCGATTAAAGAAATATTGTACCTGCCTCCAAGTTCAACCACAACGCGAATGTTTTATTACGCGAGATAAATTAACAGAAGAAGCAGAGCATCTCCCCGAAAATGCGCGTTATTGGCTACGCGAAGTCATATTAATGGGAGATAATAAACCTTGGCTCCTTGGACGCACTGTAATTCCACAAGAAACCCTCCTACACAATCAAGCCTTGATGCATTTGGGAACTGTACCTCTAGGACATTATTTATTTAACAATGACAAATTAACCCGCGATTACATTCATATTGGTCAACAAGGTGCGCTATGGGCACGCCGTTCCCGTTTGCGGTTAACGGGTAAGCCATTGTTGCTAACTGAACTATTTTTAACAGATTCACCACTGTATCCCCACAAATAGAGGTTACTCATTTTATTCTGCATAACTTATAGATTTCATATAGCTTATAAGGGATTTAATCAGAGAAAAGAATTTCAAAATTATCTCAAGAACACATTAAAAACAAAGATTTCTTTTCAAAATATCCTTTTATTTCATCAACTCAGCTTAAAAAATCTCTTCCCTAGAAAAAACGTTCTAAAATTCTGATTTTCTTATCATTAAAACCAGCACTTGAATTAAAAAGATACACGCCATATTGATAAAACCATCTATATTTAAATTTCTTACCGAATAATCACTACTCTAAATATGGTAACTCTTTATCAAACAAATGCTTTGAAACAGCAAAAAAGACAATAATACACTCCCCAAAATTGGAAATCTGTATCAATTAACTTAATCATCCTGTTTTAAAATTTTTAACAGTGCAAATAATAGATCTTTTTTTAAAAGTAAAAACTCTATAACCTTTTTGTTTTTTAATGGTCTAACAGCTTTGAAGAACAGAAAAATATAATACTTAAAAGAATGTTTATTGCTCTATAAGAGCCAAAAAAATTTCGTTGATATCAAAAAAATATTTTTTTGATAATAGTATGTATATAAAAAATAAATGATATTTATCAACATCCTACTGACTTACAAAGGCGACGCACAATAAAAAATATTTTCCAATCCCCTTGAATTAACAAGATCTATTGCAATTTTTGACGAAGACTATTGCACACTTTAGAAAAATTCATTTGCCCCGCATACCGTTCCTTAAGCCATGCCATCACCTTACCGATATCGCGTAATTTTTCTGCCTTTGTTTGTGCCAAAGCTTCACAAAGAACCTGTTCTACTTCCATCTCCTTAAGTTGATAGGGAAGAAATTCACGAATAACTTCTATTTCTGCTTGTCCTCTCTCTGCCAATTCCAAGCAACCAGACTCTTTATAGGCTCGCATCAATTCTTCACGCTGTTGAAGCATTTTAGTGAAAACAGACTGTATCTGCTGATCATCCACTTCTAGCTTCCCTTCATCATAATAAAGAATATCACGATCCCTAACTGCAGCATTCATTAAACGAAGTGTAGCAAGACGCGCACTATCTTGCGCTTTCAAAGCAGCCCTAAGAGCCCCATCAATCTGGTTACGCAACATAAATTTATCCAATTTTTGTTCAAGAAGAAGATGCCTTTTAACCAATCTTTATCCATCTTGCAATGGAGAATAAAAAATAATTAAGGACTCGATCTTCGAAAAGCTAAAACAAGACTTTACCTCTTCATGGAATGTACTTATACTGCCTACTTCAAGCGAAACGTTACCAGAATAATATACACAGCATCTGCTAAAGGTATGATTTTTGTGTAAAGTTGATCATTATACCTTTCAGAGAATAAATTGTGGATACATACTATGATACAAGCGACTTCACCCAGCCACCCTTGGAGTATCAAAAAACCGACAGCCCTCTTAGTCTTAGCAGATGGAACCGTTATTGAAGGCAAAGGAGCAGGTGCTACAGGTATAGCTGAAGCTGAAGTGTGTTTTAACACCGCCATCACAGGCTATGAAGAAATCCTCACAGACCCGTCATACACACAACAAATCGTTAATTTTACTTTTCCTCATATAGGAAATGTAGGGGCAAATAGCGAAGATATTGAAGATCTCTCTCCTCTCAATTGTCATGGTGCTGTTGGCGCTATTTTCAAAGCAGACATTACACATCCCTCAAATTATCGATCCAATGAAAATCTTCATCAATGGCTTAAAACGCGTAAAATTATTGCACTTTGTGGTATTGATACACGTGCACTCACAATTCTTATTCGTGAAAAAGGTGCACAAAATGCTGTCATTGCACACGATGCTAATGGAAACTTTGATATTCCTTCTTTAAAGAAACGTGCGCAAAAATGGCAAGGTCTCGTCAATCTTGACCTTACGAAAGACGTGACATCTCAATCATCAATGCAATGGAATGAAAAACCATGGAGTTGGAATAAAGGATACGGTACAAACAATGTGCACAATCTTCATATCATTGCAATTGACTACGGTATTAAACGTAATATTCTTCGCCTTATGGCAACACAAAAAGCACGCATTACTGTTGTGCCTGCTCACACAACTGCAAAAGAAATTCTGGCAATAAACCCTGATGGCGTTTTTCTTTCTAATGGACCAGGAGACCCCGCAGCTACGGCTCAATATGCCATTCCAACAATCAAAACATTAATTGATCATAATTTACCAATTTTTGGAATATGTCTTGGTCATCAACTTCTCGCTCTTACGGTTGGTGCAAAGACCGTGAAAATGCACCAAGGACATCATGGTGCCAACCACCCAGTTAAAGACCTTAACACTGGAAAAGTTGAGATTGTATCGATGAATCACGGTTTTGCCGTAGATTCTTCCTCTTTACCACAACATGTTCAAGAAACACATATTTCTCTCTTTGATGGTTCAAACTGTGGTATTCGAATCATTGGAAAACCTGTTTTTTCTGTTCAATATCACCCCGAAGCTTCTCCTGGACCACAAGATAGCCACTACCTCTTTCAGCATTTTAGTGATCTCATTATGAATTATAAAAAAATATCTTAAAATAAAAAGCCTCACCTTTTAACTTCTCTCCTTTAAATTATATCATCTTCCTACGCACAATTATATTATTTTTATACCTACAACTTATTGAATAAATATTCTTATTGATCATTCTAAAACTAAAAAGAGCGCTCTGAATAGCTTAAATTTTTCTCATTCCTCTCCTCTTAAGGTCGTATCCATCAAAATCATTGGTTTCTCCCCCCAAGCAAGATAAGTGGGTCGATAAAAACCATTTTTAAAAAGAGTAAAGTGCCTAATATTCAAATAAGCATTTGATTCACAATACAATTTTAAGCATTCTATTGTGCATGAGAAACATAATCCCTCCTAAAGAATAAAAAAATTAAAGTGTGAGACAGTGCAACAAATCTCTACTTTTTAAAAGATATTGCCGTAGATGGTTTTGAAAACTGTAAAGTCGAATAAAAAAGTAATCGCAAAACAGAAAACATCTTTTCAATTTTACAACGTTATATTCTTCCAAAATGAGGTTGTCTTTCGATTCCAGAAATGATGCCAACAAATATAAGCAATATTTTACTTCCAATTTGCCATATAAAATTTGGAATTGTTCATACAATACTGATACATCTAACTCAGATACGTTTTAATCTTTTTTTTTCAATATGCTGCTACATTAGCACTGGATATTAATTTGCAAGCAATAGAAAAAATACGGTCTCCCCTATACAAACAATATCACAAAATAAAAAAATTATTTTCACTAAATGAGAAGGATATATCGATATTCTATACAACACTTTGTGAAACAAATATCACAAAAAACTTTCTGCCTATAAAATGATACATTTTGTTTATCTTGTGCATTCTCTAGCAAAATAGTACGTACCAGCCCCTCTCAACAAATTAACGTACCCGCAAGACAAAAATAACTGTCGCAACAACAAGAAGAAAAAAGCCTCCAACAAAAGGAGCACCAGAAAAATAAAACAGTGCATTTTTATCTGTAAAACATTCAAAAAGAAACACATAAAAAACAGAACCAAATGTTAAACTCAACGAAATAACAGATGTCATCGCTCCTTGCAGTTCTCCTTGTACATTTGTCGGTACCTGCGCTGAAGCAATAGCACGTATAGGTGCATGAACAAGATACTCAAGCATAGTACACACACAAACCATATAAACCATCCACCCCTGCGTCGCAAATGTATAACCCAGCATAGCAACAGAGGCAAACAAAAGCCCTACTATAACAATATGCCAATCACTCCATCGTTTAGAAAAATAAGGCAAAATGAGAGCGACTACAATAAATTGGCCTATCCCAAAAACACTATAGGAGAGTCCAATAGAAAAAGAACTCCAATCATAGCGTTCTTTTGCAATGAAAGCCCAAATGCTTAACCATACAGATTCCGCAAACCAATAAAGAAAAAAGACCAATAACACCCAAAGAACCATCGGGTATTGTTTCAGATGCCAAAAAGCACCTAAGGGATTTGCCCGCTTAATATCAAAAAAGCGCCTATTCCATAAAGAAAGGGTTTCTGGAAGCATAACCCAAGAAAAAATAAAATTAATGAGTGAAAAACCAACAGCAAAATAAAACGGAATACGCGGACCAAACTGACCTAAAAAACCACCAATAAACGATCCTAAAATAAACCCCAATGCGGATGCAATGCCTAACAGACCAAAATTGCGTGTACGGGTTTTATCATCAGATATATCCGCAAGATAAGCTGTACAAGTTGCAAAACTAGCGCCACTTATCCCTGACAAAAGACGCCCGATAAATAACATAGAATAGCTCCATGCTATAGCACATATGAGATTATCAAGAGCAAAGCAAATAATAGAGAGAAGCAAAATAGGACGACGACCATAACGATCAGAGAGATTGCCAATAACAGGAGCAAACAAAAACTGCATCACTGAATAAGCTGCAAGTAATTTTCCTCTTTCTACAAAAGATGTACTGACCTCTTTTCCAGTTAATTGAGAAAAATATTCAGGCAAAACAGGACAAATGATCGCAATACAAAGAATATCTAACAATAAAGTGATGAACACTAAAACGAGCCCACGCTGAACAAATTTCGGATTGAGCATTTGGTCTGGCATAACATACACACTATTTTACGCATACAATGACTCCCCCGCTCTCTTTTAACTCCCGTTTCCTTTTAAAAGTATTCTATACCGTATACTTTTCACATACAAAATAATAACAAAGTAAAAATTTAAGTAAGAGTCAAGATAAAACTATAAAATTACGTTTTAATTGGTATATATTTAATTGCTATCTCATTGTCAAAGAATAAAAATTTTTTGCATTATACGAACAAAATATTTGTGCGACAAACTCATGAACAAAATTTCATGAAACACAAAGTATTTCCAATAGTTTTAGAGACATTATGATGAATTTTATCAGACATCGTTTCCCCCTCTCATCCCACCGTTTTCAGGAATCTCAATTCCATCAGATACGTTAGATATACTATAGTAATTGAAACCTTTTAAAAGATAAGCTCTTAAAAAATTTTCTTACCCTCAGAATATGCTATAAGGTTAAAGCAGCATCACCAGAATAGCTTAACAACGTAAAAAGCTCATCATATTTTTAAAAGTATTTATTTGACAATAATTTTGATTAAAAAATAAGTATATTATAGAGAAAGTTCTTTAATTCTATAATCTTAGAAAATATTCATATCGCTTGCAATTTGTGGAACCTTATTTTATCTTTATATTCATTGATACTCTTAATGATTGTATGCTACCATTAAATCTAACGATGATCATGATAAGCATTTAAAAAAATAGCACTTTTAGAAATAGTTCGTCATGAATTTTTAATTCAAAAATGGTGTATAAAATGCGAAAAATATCCCTATTAATTCTCATATTAATGTTGGTAACAGGATGTGATGTTCAGGATTCTGATTCACAAGAGAGTATTTTAGAAAATAAAATAAAAACACAACAAACAACCAACGTAAACCTAGATCCCTATACTCTAAATAAATTAAATACTCTTCTCAAAAAACGTTCAGAAACAAATTATCAGGAAAAAGGGGCACTAATTGACTTTCTTTCTGAAGCTTTTTTAGGGACACCTTACCAAGCAAATATGTTACATGGCTCAGAAAATACACCAGAAAAACTGATTATTGACTTTAGAGGCTTAGATTGCTTCACTTATCTGGATTATGTTGAAGCATTGCGCAAATCAACATCCCAAACAGAATTCATAAATAACGTCATAAAAACACGTTATATTAACGGTAATGTTCATTTTTTAAATCGGAAACATTTTTTTACAGATTGGGCTTATAGAGAATATAAACTCGCCACTGATATTACCGCTGAAATAAGTCCCCATGCGGTAAAAATAGAAAAATATCTCAACAAAAAAGCTGATGGTGGAAGCTATCTACCTGGGTTGCCAGTTGTGAAACGCACAATAACGTATATTCCAAGTAACTTTATTAATGAGGAGGTTATAGGTCATTTACAGTCTGGTGATTTCATTGGTATTTATACGAAACTTGCTGGATTGGATGTAACACATGTGGGCTTCTTTATCATGACAGATAAAGGGCCAATGTTAAGAAATGCTTCTTCACGAAAAGAAAACGAAAAAGTCGTTGATTCTCCTTTTATGAATTATGTTGAAAAAACACCAGGAATCATTGTTTTAAGAGCTCTTGAATAACATGCGATATGAAATATCTTCTCTATTCTTAAAATATATACTGTCGTTATTCAGGTAAACATCTAACTTCGTTCAAGCTATACGGATACAATATTTTTGTTTACAGTTTTAAGAGAAAAAAGTCGTTTTGATCTAACTTTGTTTATAGGTATGACAAAATCATTTTTGGAGAAATCACGGATTTATAATCACTTTATACTGGTTGAACGATAAAGACAGAAAAAAGTCTACTATAGTATCACGCTTTCCTTTCATATTCTCAACCAAGAGTTATCTATAGATTACAGCTAATCTGATCTTTACAAATATAACGCAAAAGACACAAACGAATGTTTGTAAAAATAAGTAAAAGTAAAGCCAGATATGTTTGGTTATTGTTTATAAAGTATTTTATAAAAATTCGATCTACCTCTCTAATTTATTGCATATAAATTTTTGACTTTATAGCTTTGTTTTCCTTATAAAGTCTTTGCTTTTTGTTGTTGTCTATAAATTAAAATAGCCCTAATGTAGCAGCATATTTATGATTAGGATGCACCAGTACTGTACGAGTCCTTGTAAAATTTTGATGCCAGATTGGAATGAAAATATGAAGGCATCAATTAAAAACCAGTTTCTATCTTTAGCATCATTCTTTCGCTCAGCTTTACGATTTTCTACAGCAACGACAATAATATCCTTTAAAGAGTAGAGATATGAGCATTATTTTTGGTTTTTTCATTCTTTAATGAGTCCCCATCTTTCATGCAATAAAGAACACTCTAAACAGAATCCATTGTATCGATAAAACAATACATTTATTAGCAACAACAATGATGATTAATCTATGATCACAAACTTTAAAACCCTATTCATAACTTTTATATAAAATTTATAATTAAATCTCATTAAAACTTATTACGAAGGCTTCACTCCTCTTCGCCCTAAGAGACGAAACATCTACTCCTGAAAGTCTGTAAACAATCCGTTCTCTTAAGTGGATTTAAGCTGCTAACCATTTCATGAGATTCACTTACAAAAGAATACAGCGGTAAGTCCTATTTTGAATATTTACTTCATACTCTAAAAACACTTAATAGATCAAATTTTATATGCCTTATCTCACCACACCTTAAATGACAGTGTTTTAACGAAATAGAATAAATCTTGCCTTAAATACTCTGTTTAACCTTGTATACTTGATTGATGCAAAAATAAAATCAACAAAAGAGCATCATCGTATTTTCGAGAGGTATGAATCGCTCCATCATAAAAAACAGCCCTTATAACATAACAGACAATTCGAAAAAATCTTTTTATATAAAAGGGATCACCGTTGTACCAGGAGGCAATTTTGCCTCATCTTCAGGCTCGACATGAATAGAAATACGCACATTATCAAATTCTTTTTGAAGAACAGCTTCGATTTTATCACAAATTTTATGTGCTTCTCCTACCTGCATTATAGCAGGCACAACCAAATGAAACTCTATAAAAGTAACCCTCCCAGCAACACGCGTCCGCAAATCATGGACCTCAAGCGCACCCGATGCATTTGCAGAAATCAGCTCCCGAATCCGCATGCTTTCATTCAATTCAACGCCAACATCCATTAATCCCTGAACAGCACTTCTAATCACCTTCCAGCCCTGTAAGAGAATATTAACGGCAACGATTATCGCTAAAATTGGATCTAAAGCTCCCCATCCTCCGACAAAACCAGCAATCAAACCAATTAAAATTGCAAGCGACGTAAAAACATCAGTTATAAAATGTACTCCATCAGCTTTAAGAGCCGGTGAGCGATGGAGTTTTCCCTGCCCAATAAGAACCATTCCCCACATACAGTTTATGACAGTTGCAATAAGATGAATAACAAGCCATATTCCAGGCTTCTGCAACAATTTAACGGTAGAAAGAGCTATCCATGCTTCTCTTAAAATAACAATTGCCGCAATAATAATGAGTACCCCTTCAAGAATTGCGGAAAAATATTCCGCTTTATGATGCCCAAAGGGATGATCATGATCTGCTGGCTTCATACTCACTTTAACAGCCCACCATGCTGCTAATGACGCAAGAATATTAACGATTGATTCCAATGCATCAGAATAAAGTGCAACCGAACCTGTGATGTGATATGCCCAATATTTCAAAGCAAAAACAATACACGCAATAAAAATAGAGTATAAAGTTAAGCTTTGTATATTGATTTTTACATCCATGAACCTCATCCTTTTCTTCACGAAATAGGGAATTAATATTTTCAACCATATCATTATACTTTTGGCATAACGACGATCTTTCCTCAATATTACAGAAGCTTCATCATACAATAAACGCCTCAGCTCACCATTATTATCGTAAAAACTGCTCAGTTACACGAACAGCACCAATAAATAAAGAAGAGAGAAAATAATAGAAAGAAGAGTTTTCCCAAGAGCAATCAAACACATAACCTTCATTATTAATCGTTTTCTGAATAACTTAAAGCCATCTCACTTCTCATAAACGAAAAACTTGTTTTTGCTCAAATCTATCATGATCATGCATTATTTTTCAGTCTTATGATGTGCATTATAACCCATCTATAAGCCATCTTTGCACCTTAGAAAAAATATCTTAGCACTCTACAGTAATCTTACAGGTCAATAGGATTTTAAAATATGATTTACTAAAAAATTTAGATATAAAAAGAAGAACAATGATTACCCTCAAAAAAAAGAATCTGGGCATTGGGGACCCAGATTCTTTTCCCTTAGAAATTAAGGGCATACAGAACTTGGGAAATAGCGGGGACCCAAGACACTGCACCCGATACAAGAAAAATATATGATTCCGTATCAGTATTTTTACATTATACCTATGGTTGTATATTGTCAACATAAATTCTACCATAAGTTTTAAAAAATATTTTTTTATCTCTTCTTTTTAAATAAAACAAATTCTAACATCTGGAAATCATAAGAAAAAAGCACTAAAAATCTCGCATGCATTTGAATATCATAACAATCAATGAAACAGATGATCCACGCCTAAAAGCCTATCATAATATCCGTGAAAAAGATCTTGTTGGACGGCAACATCAATTTATTGCTGAAGGCAAAGTAACATTGTCCGCATTACTACACTCAAAAGAGTTTTCTGCCATCTCACTGCTCATCGTAGCAAACCGTCTCTCTGGACTTCTACCGCTTTTAGAAAAAACACAGCCCCTATGTCCCATTTATTGCGTTCCACAAAAAGTTATGGATAATATCACCGGCTTCCATGTTCATCGTGGTGTTCTGGGTATTGGTAAACGCAAAATACTGCCATCTTTACAAAGTTTTTTACAACATCTTCCAGAAAAAGCTTTGATTCTTATTTTATGTGGTATCTCGAATCACGATAATATGGGATCAATTTTTCGTAATGCAGCAGCCTTTGCCAGTAATGGCATTATTGTCGACAAAACCTCATGCGACCCACTTTATCGCAAATCAATAAGAGTGTCTGCCGGCGCTGCTTTAAAAGTACCCTATACGCAAAACGCTGATATAGATGACATTATAGCTGCTCTAAACGATGAAAACTTTCATCTTTATGCACTCTCCCCTTCTGCCTCACACACTCTCAAACAAGCCAACAAAAGCAAAAGAATAGCACTTATTTTTGGAACAGAAGGCGATGGCTTACCACTCCACATACTACAACAATCAAACACCTTACGTATTCCCATGACTGACGGTTTTGACAGCCTTAATGTTGCCACAGCCTCAGGTATTGCACTTGCTCATTTTACCAACTTTGACCACTAAAGATGATAACACTTCAAGTTATAGAACATACCCAATGTTGTATGTTATCTACCAGTCTCCAATAATATTGCCGTTCCCTAGCCTTTGAAAGCATTGATAAAAAACATTTTTACATTTTCTTTATCATCACTTTCCACACCCTAACCCCGCTTATGACGTGCAGAAGATATAATTTTGATGGATTCAATCATAAAACAAACTTTCAATGAGAAAATCTTCCGGAAGTCTCTCATTCAAGTTTAAGATTAAAAAATATCATTATAAATCAATTTACTATTCTTTATAAAGCTGTTGTTTTTAGTTCTGAGGGAACAGAATCTTTTGTTTCGAGATTGCATAAAACGCGCTTCAACATCATTTCAGTATCGGCTGCACGTTCTGAATGTGTTACAAATCCTCCCCCAAGAATACGCGCCTCATGACCATTTCCATCATAAAGAACGCAAGCTTGCCCTGGTGCCACACCATTTTCACATTCCAATAAATCAACGGAAAAAATACTTTCTTTATAATGTAAGCGCGCAAGGTGAGGAGGACGCGTTGAACGCACCTTTACAGCCACCTCAATACCTTGAGAAGGGAAATTATCTAACGACTCATCACCAAGCCAATTCACATCACGTAAAAAAAGCTTATGCGTTTCTAACATTTCACGCGGTCCAACAATAACACGTGCATTTTCCACATCGAGATAAACCACATAAAGCGCTTCACCCGTTGACACCCCAATACCACGACGTTGACCAACCGTATAATTAACAATTCCCGAATGTTTACCTAAAATCTTTCCATCAATATGGACAATAACGCCAGGATTAGCTGCTTCTGGACGCAGTTTTGCGATAACATCTGAATATTTTCCTTGTGGAACAAAACAAATATCCTGACTATCATGCTTATTGGCAACCACAAAGCCCATTTCTGCTGCCATTTCACGAACGCGGGCTTTTGGAAGGTCACCAAGTGGAAAACGCAAATAATCAATCTGTTCTTGTGTCGTTGCAAAGAGAAAATAACTCTGATCACGATCATTATCGAGAGGACGAAAGAGTGCTCGATGCGCTCCGTGGGAACGCGAACGAATATAATGTCCCGTAGCCAAAGCATCTGCTCCCAATTCGCGTGCCGTTGTTAATAAATCAGCAAACTTAACCGTTTGATTACATGCAATACATGGTACTGGGGTCTCTCCATGAGCATAACTTTCTGCAAAAGGATCAATAACAGCTTCGCGAAAGCGCTTTTCATAATCAAGAACATAATGCGGTATTCCTAGTGTTTCTGCAACGCGGCGTGCATCCTCAATATCTTGTCCTGCGCAACACGCCCCCACCCGATGCGTTGCTTCCCCATGATCATAAAGCTGCAACGTAATGCCAATAACATTATACCCTTCCTTTTTCAAAAGACCTGCAACAACCGATGAATCAACCCCCCCCGACATTGCAACAACAATGCGAGAATCCTCAGGTTGTCCTGGTAAATCAAGACTGTTTAAAAACATGTATTCATTCTCTATTTAATGCTCTGTTTAATGGCTAGCCATATGTTGACATTCTGATGCACGCTCTTTAGCACTTTTACACGATTGATTGCCTTTATATTATTTTTTTATCCTTTCCACAACCATAGGCATTACTTTCTTAAAAGCTGCTGCAAACAAAAAAAGAATGATAGAAATAAGGCATAATGGTAATCGTTTAGGAGAAAACCTTTTTTCTCTTTTGAAAAATCCGGTAAAATATTGCAAGAATCTCTTCTACACACTTCAACTTGAGCTTCTTTTTACATACCCAATCACTTTATTAATTTTTTCTTTCAGCGCTTTTAGCTCTTTTTTAAATTTCATGCTCTATAAACGAATCAAGTCCTTGACTAAAGGTAGAGGATACGAATGAGCAACTTGATAAAAACACAAATGAAATATGTTATTGGGCCAGATGGAAGTCCGCTTACAATTGCCGACCTACCGCCGCAAACAACACGGCGCTGGGTGATTCGTCGCAAAGCTGAAGTTGTTGCGGCTGTCAGAGGTGGATTGTTAAGTCTTGACGAAGCGTGCCACCGTTATACTTTGACCGTAGAAGAATTTCTTTCATGGCAAAGTTTAATCGATGAACACGGTTTAGCGGGATTACGAACGACCAAGATTCAACACTACAGGCATTAAGTTGCCATTGATTAATAACATAAAGCAATCTATAAAACAGCCAAACTTGATAAAAGTTTGGCTGTTTTATACTATATCCAAAAGATAAACCTGAAAGAATGGATTTTTCAATAATTGCTTTTATCATCCAGCCATTAAATTAGCCAACCATTGAATTAGATTGAATCAAAATATCCTTATCATCCGCAGCAATCTTCTTTTCTCGTGCTTCCAAAAGCTGTGCACGTTGCAGCTCTGTATTAGCTTCATGGAGAGCAATTTCAGCATTTGTTTTTTGAAGTTCTAAATCACGAATTGAATTGATCAGATTATCACGTCTTTGCCGCGCTGCACGCGCAAAAGCAGAATAAGCAAAATGGTGAACATCATTGTTTCCAGATTTACGTTCTTCATGAGTAATCTGTGCTTCCAACTCTAACACCATTCGTTCAAATTCTGCGATCATCATCTCAAGCTGTGCAATTTCACGGCGCTTTCCACGCACTTGAAACATCCTCAATCGCACCATATTTTCTCGTGGCTTCATACTCACTACTCCTTGATTGCGCCAACTCAAAACTCGCATTCACACCCAATAAATATCTTTTAGTTATATATCTATCCGACAAAAACAGTCTATTAACTTGAAATTATAATAATTTTTGCCTTGCATTAAAGCATCTGAAAATACAATCTGCTTTAAAGAGCAATAACTATTTCTTTAACTTTTCCCCCATTATAAACTGAAGAGGTTTAAAGCTCAGTAAATAAACACTGAAATTGTAAAAAAGTAATTTATAAAGCTCTTTTACAAATTTTTTTAAGTTAAAGTTTATAGAAAAAGCCCTCCTTTTTTATTATGTTAAAAAATATAGGATTTTTCTAAAATAATTTTGTAGCCTCTTTCAAAAATAAAAATATTTTGTTAACCACTATCATGGATAGTGGGGAATTTAGTAGTGATTGTTACGCGTACTACTGAAATGTTCATAAACGCTTTGTTATAAGTGTTTGATTTAATGAATTGTTTTTATAACAGTGGTTTTGCTAACTGATATAAAATAGAAATGCTCCTTATGATTCGTGAAGGAGCAAAGTGAGGGATCTAAAATGCGCGTATTATTAATTGAAGATGATAGAGCAGTTACTCAAAGCATTGAGTTGATGTTAAAGTCGGCTAACTTTAATGTTTATATCACTGATCTGGGTGAAGAAGGTATCGATTTAGGAAAACTCTATGATTATGATATCATTTTGCTTGATCTGAATTTGCCTGACATGTCAGGGTATGATGTCTTGCGGACTCTAAGGTTGGCAAAAATAAAAACTCCTGTCCTAATCCTCTCTGGTATGAATGCCATTGAAGACAAGGTTCGTGGTTTTGGCTTTGGAGCAGACGACTATATGACGAAGCCTTTTCATAAGGATGAGCTCATTGCACGTATCCATGCAGTTGTTCGTCGTTCAAAAGGACATGCACAATCGGTTATTGTTACCGGAGATCTCACCGTTAACCTTGACACAAAAACTGTCGAAGTTGCAGGGCGCCCTGTTCACTTAACCGGTAAAGAATACCAAATGTTAGAGCTTCTCTCTTTACGCAAAGGTACCACCCTTACCAAGGAAATGTTTCTCAATCATCTCTATGGTGGAATGGATGAACCAGAACTAAAGATTATCGATGTTTTTATTTGTAAATTGCGGAAAAAATTGGAAGCAGTCTCTTCCAGTGTAAATTACATTGATACAGTTTGGGGACGTGGTTATGTATTACGTGATCCAGTTGAAGAGAACGTACGAAAAACCGCTTAAGCAGTGAACATGCACATTGTAAAATCTCGGAGTGTAGCGGGCCGAGATTTTTTCCCGAGATCTTTTCTCTGTTAAAAGTAGAGAACTCGCACACTAAAAATCTCATATAGAAAGCGCTTAAAGCTTAAGAAGTAACCACACCCAATTTACACATATAACCTTATCGCTCATAAGTTCAATCGAAGCCACTTTTCCCAACACAGCTTAAGCGCTTCTCTCTTATTCAAAGCTTTTTTACACTTTCTAAAACAATACAACCATCACTTTCATCAATATTTATTTTCATCTCTGTCATCTGAGCAAGTAACATTGTGTAATAAAATTGGATGACATGTGCATCAATAAGCTCTTCTTGAACTTCTCCACGAAATAACGCAAGAAAATGAGGGGGTATACGGAGAGTTCTACCGAAAACCTCAAATCGAAAAGAACGTTTATTTTCTTCTTGCAAAATCATAACAACAATTTCACCACCACGAGAAACTGTTGCGTTTGCAATCAATAATAAATTAAGCAAAAGTTTAACTTCATCTTTTTCTAACAATAAAGAAGAAGCTTGCCATTTTAAAGTTGCTTTTTCTTCTTTCATATATTGTTGAGCAACCTGCTCTGCAGTCCGTGTATCTATTTGTCCTCCACTTGCACCAGCAAAACCAAAAGCCAATCGCGCAAATTGTAGACGTGCAGCAGCACTCGCAACGGATAAACGCACCAATTGTAAAGCATCTTCTTCAGCTCCTCCTTCATCATAAAGCTCCATTGCATTTTGAATAGCCCCCACAGGTGAAATCAAATCATGGCAAATACGACTACAAAGCAAAGCAGCAAGATCCATAGGCTTCAAAGAAATATCTAACGTCATAATGATTGAAAACTCCTAGATTCAAAAAAACAAACTTTATTTTAAAGAAAAACTCTTAACATCTGATGCATAATAGGAAACATTAACAATCATGCTAAAAAATTCAGAAATAAATTCAAGAATTTAAATAACCTTATATCTTATTTTTTATTTGAATAGAATGAAAATTCTAATATTATCTTTTTGTTTATCACTAATAAAAGGAGAAAACTCCATGGCTCTCTCTCTGCTCAAATACTGGTACAAAAATATTATATCTTTAATCTTCCTTTTATTCATCACCATAAACACTACACAAGCTCGACTAAAACCAATAGAGCAAAACGAACCTCATTATTCACTCCAAGAAATTATTGATTCTGGTCATATTTTTTTTGGAAAAACAGCCAGTGGTCTGGCTGTTGCAATTCAAAATATTTTTTCAAAATACGGTTATCCCAATGCCTATATTTTAGGAGAAGAAGCTTCTGGTGCCTTTTTTGCTGGATTAACCTATGGCGAAGGAATGGTTTTTACCAAAAGCTATGGTCAACATAAAGTTTTTTGGCAAGGTCCCTCAGTAGGATGGGATTTTGGCGGCCAAGGCTCCCGTTTAATGATCTTAGTTTACAATCTTAATGGCATAAATAATTTATGGAAACGCTATGGTGGTATTTCAGGTTCGGCCTATTTAATTGCAGGTGTTGGTTTTCATGTCCTAAAATACCACAATACCTTGTTAATCCCAATACGTACAGGAGTCGGCGCACGCCTTGGTATCAATATAGGATATTTAAAATTAACACATAGACCGACATGGAATCCGTTTTAAACGGTTTCTTATTTGAAAAGGGGTATTATGCTTATTCAATCATTTCTTTTTTTTATACTTGGAGTTGCTTTCACTTCCTGGTTACTGGTGCTTTTATCTCCTTTTATTTGGCGTAAAGCCGTTCATTTTGCGTATAAAGATGTTTGTGCGAAAATGCCATTATCACTCGCGGAAATAGAAGCAAATCACGATTTTCTTCGTGCACAACATGCTGTAGAATTAGCAAACAACCAACAAAAGTACGAATTTTTGCAAAAAAAATATGTCCAACAAAAAATACAACTGAGCCAAGTAACAGAACAATTTTATCGGCTATGCCTCCCCACAAAAGATACTCTCACCAAAGAAGCGATAGCAATCAAACAAAATATCGCCACACTATACACTTCCAAAGGAAAGACAAATGATGCGTGAAAAAGTCGCACACTATCAGCAACGCTTACAAAAAATCCAAACTCATGAGCTGGACACGACCGCCAACCACCAATTGCTAGAAGAACTCCGAGAAGAAACAAAAGAACTTGCAGCAACATTGGCAGCTCAAATAGCGCTACAAGAGGGGAATACATCACCCATCAACACATTGATTCAAAAATCCAAAAGCAAAAATGACCTAGCATCACGTATTCGCCAAAAAATAACTTTTCTCTCCAAAAGCCCTGTTAAATAAGTTATCTTTTAAAACACCTTAAATGAAGAGTAAAATCAACAAAGGTTCATTGTAACTTTCATAACCCAAATCCTTTTTACTAAACGTGACTTTTTTGCTAAGCTAAAGGACAAAGTTTCTTAGCCCATACCGTTCTGTTAAAAAATATCTTCTTGTCTAGAAGCTTCACTTTCTAATCATATCACCGCTCTAAAGGACAACATTTCATAGGTCCTAGAAAGGAAATAATACCAAAACATTGGCCACACACTCTAACAAAAAATACCTTCTAAGATGGATCACCAATAAAGCTTTGACCATAATTTTAAGGATAAAAACACGCTCTCAAGAGTGATAAAAATCTCTTATTTTTTTGATAATCATATCCTGATCCGTTTGTGTCAAGTAAGGATGCATTGGTAAACTTAAAACACACTCTCCTAAAGACTCTGAAACAGAAAGGGAATCTTTTACATAAGGGAAGTGTTTATAAGCTGGCTGTTGATGTAAAGGAGTTTTATAATAAATCATTGTAGGGATAGAATTTTTTTGTAAAAAATCTTTTAATTTATCCCGTTCTTTTACCTTAATCGTATATTGTGCATAAGCAGAACGAATATTTTCTCCTATTTCTGGAACTGTAACAATATCTCTTAAGCCATTGGAATAGCGTTGAGCAATTTCTACACGCTTTTCCATTTCATCTTCAAAAATCGCAAACTTTTCTAGTAAAATTGCAGCCTGAATGCTATCTAGGCGCGAATTCATACCAATACGTACATTGTCATATTGCGTTTCACCTTTACCATGAAACAAAATAGAGCGTAAAAGTTCTGCAAAATGATCATCATTGGTCATCATAGCGCCTCCATCACCATAACATCCTAATGGTTTTGCAGGATAAAAACTTGTAGCAGCCACATCACCAAAAGCACCACACATAGTATTATCGCTTCTCCCCCCCATAGATTGAGCAGCATCTTCAATTACAAAAAGATTTTCCTTTGCAGCCACTTGAGCAATTTGCACATAGTCAGCAGAAAGCCCAAATAAATCAACGGCAATAATAGCCTTTGGCTTTAGACGTCCCTCTTTTTTTACCATTTCGATAGCGTGAGAAAGTTTTTCAACATCAATATTGAATGTATCAGGTAAAACATCGACAAAAACAGGTTCAGCCCCCACCAAAGCAACCACTTCAGCCGTTGCTGAAAATGTAAAACTAGGACAAAAAACAGCATCCCCTAGACCAATATTTTTAGCCATAAGAGGCATCTTCAAAGCATCTGTTCCATTAGCACATGCAATCACATGTTTAACGCCAAGATATTCTGCCAATTTCTCTTCAAATTCTGTTACTTTTGGCCCCAAAATATACTTACCACTAGCGACTACATGCGCAATTGCAGAATTAATTTTATCTTCAATACGCGCACGCTGCGCCCCAAGGTCGATGAATTGCATATTAACTCCATTGATCATCACAAGAATGCAAAAGCGCTACCTATCTCTTTTATCTATCATAATTGACATCAGCAGCTGTTAAAATCCGTAAAACAGCAACAGCATCATCACCATTTGTACGAGGTGATTGACGCGTTTCAATACAATGAAGGAAATGCCGTAATTCGCAAGTAAGCGGCAAATCTTCACAAACATCAATGTAATTCAGCTCATCCATGCTAAAAGCCCACTCTTGATTTTCTTTCCAAACGGCAAAATGGTGCATTGCCAATTTACGACTCCACGGTTCCATATCATCAAAAACGAGTATAGCCTTTGTTCCAACAACAGTTAAACGCCTCTCACGATAAGAACTCAAGCGTGAAGTAAAAAGATGACTACGCACACCATTTGGAAAAATCATATGAATATGAGAAAAATCAGAAATCTGATCAACGACAGCAGCCCCCTCACCGCGAATTTCGGAAGGTTCACATCCTGTCAACGCCAAAATCATTGAAAGATCATGAGGGGCAAGATCCCATAAAGCATCACTGTGTGTGTGAAATTTTCCAAAGCCTAATCTATGAGAATAAATATATCGCACATCTCCCACATCTCCGTTTTTCACCAATTCACACATTTTTTCAAAAGCTGGATGAAAACGCAAAATATGGCCCACCATAAAAACTCGCTCATAGGCCTCAGCCTCCTGAACTTGGCGTTTAGCATCAGAAACATTCAAGGCTATTGGTTTTTCCACCAAAACATCTTTACCATTTTTAACAGCACGGAGCACATTTTGCGTATGCAATTGTGGCGGCAACGCTAATACCAGCGCATCAATATCTCGATGAGTAAAAAGATCATCTGGTGTAACAACCTCTACACCATACAGTGTTGCAAAACTAGCAGCACGATCATTATCAATATCAGAAACTGCTGCTAAAGCCCCGAGAGAGTGGAGTGTCCGTATATGATTTTCACCCCAATGACCGCATCCTAAAACCGCTACACGTGGCACCATTTTCATGCCTTACCTTACTTTATCATATGAAAATTACACTTTTACATATCGAGGATAAAATAGAATGACAAGAGAAAAGCTTAAAAACGATGCTTGACATCTTACTATTCTACCCCTTATATCCGCAAAAGATGTAATTATTGACAATTATGATTGCTTATTTTGGCGGAGTAGCTCAGTAGGTTAGAGCAGAGGAATCATAATCCTTGTGTCGGGGGTTCAAATCCCTCCTCCGCTACCATTACTTTTTTATTGTGTGTGTAGTTTGCCTGTAGCTTGCCAGCAGGTTTTGTGTAGCTTGCCAGCAGGTTTTGTATATTTTGACACTAGGTTTTGTACCAATTTATTTTTTCTCAAAGAGTTTTAAAGGGTCTTCAAATGCTTTTCAAAGGGTATTTAAAGCTCTCTTTAACGCATTTTTCTGCTCCTATTTTTCCAAATCACTAAAGCGTGTAAAATCGGATTGAAAGGCAAGGGGAACGATTCCTGTCGGACCATGGCGTTGTTTTGCTATAATAACCTCGGCTTTACCCTTGGCTTGCTCCATTGCCTCTTGCCACTTGCTATACTCAGCAGTGCCTTCTTTGGGTTCTTCATTTTTGAGATAGTATTCTTCACGATAAACGAACAGAACAATGTCGGCATCTTGCTCGATTGAACCAGATTCACGTAAGTCGGAGAGTTGTGGACGTTTATCTGTTCGGTTTTCAACTTGACGAGAAAGTTGTGACAAAGCAATGATGGGAATATTGAGTTCTTTTGCAAGTGCTTTTAATCCGGTGGTAATGGCTGTAATTTCTTGAACGCGATTTTCTAATGAACGCTTTGAACCGCTTGTCATGAGTTGGATATAATCGATAATCAAGACATCTAGACCATGTTGTCGTTTAAGACGCCTTGCACGAGCGGACAATTGTGCAATAGACACCCCACCCGTTTGATCAATATAAAGAGGGATTGTTTGTAAGGAACGCATTGCGTGAATAATTTTTGCAAATTGCTCTTCTGAGATATTACCACGGCGCATATCAGAAGAAGAAACCTTTATTTGCTCTGAGATAATACGAGTTGCAAGCTGTTCAGTTGACATCTCAAGTGAAAAGAAACCAACAATACCCCCTTCATTGGCTTGGCTGTTATCATGACGCTTGCAAGCATTGGCAATATTAAAAGCAATATTGGTCGCCAGAGAGGTCTTCCCCATAGCAGGGCGCCCCGCAAGGATAATTAAATCAGATGCTTGTAATCCTCCCATTTTTTCATCAAGGGTTTTGATATGGGTAGCTATCCCAGAAAGCTGTGAGGAACGCTTTTTTGCAGCGCTTGCCATGTTAAGTGCTTTTGCAATGGCTGTATCAAAGTTTTCAAAACCACCCCCATATTTTCCTTTTTCGGCTAACTCAAATAATTGATTTTCAATCGTTTCAATTTGTTGGGAAGGTGTGAACTCCAGAGGAGCATCAAAAGCTGTATTGGCAACTTCATTGCCAAGATTAATCAAAGACCGGCGGATAAAAAGATCGTAAATGACGCGTCCATAATCCTCAGTGTTAGTAATAGTGACTGCCTCTGTGGCTAAGCGAACAACATACTGGTATACAGTAATATCTCCAATTTTTTCTTCCATTTGGATATAGGGCTTAATTGTAATGGGGTTTGCAAGATGACCCTTTTGAATAATTTGTAAGACAATCTCAAAGATCTTTTGATGTAGCGTTTCAAAAAAATGTTCTGCTTTGAGAAAGTCTGAAACGCGATCGAGTGCATTATTATTAATCAGGATTGCTCCAAGTAATGCCTGTTCCGCTTCAATATTATGGGGAAGTTGACGAAAAGAAGAAGCAAAATTATCTCTTGGATTTTCTGTTTTTAGCATGTTCAATGTTCTCATTGCTTTCTTTTCCCTTGTTTGGTGCCTCGAGTGTGATTTCTGTTGTGTATCCGCTTTGTTTTTCATAGCGGTGGGTGACGGTTGCAGCTTTCCATGGTCCATTGATTTGCCCACGAAACCCTTGCAATAAAAGAGGTTGATCCGCCATGATTTCGGGACGCCCCTCTAAGGTCAAGGAGCCACTGCCTACAGCACGACACAACCTGTCCGACTCGGAAGCAGCAGCAGCTCGTGCTTCCTCCTCACAAGTGTAACAAGTCCGTAAACGCCGCACGGGACCGCTAAACCCTGTCTGATGTTTGACTTGGCATTGCTGCCCTTTTGAGCGATCAAAATAAGAAGCTTCAATGGTGCCATATTGCGTACGTGGCTCTAACGTAAATTCCCAGTTGGAACAGTCGTGCTTATGGATTGCTAATGCTGGTAAATTGTCACCGCTTAAAAATAAAAACTTATTGTCCTTGATCAAAAAACGTGCCCGCATGCGATCGGCAAGGCGGGTTAAAAAATCAACCGCCGATTGATCTGTTCGAATCACATAAGGCAAAATTTGTTTGGTAAATTGGGGACTGACCTTTGCTTGATAGCCATGGCGTTTGGCAAGTGTCTCCACAATCTCACCAACAGTTTTGTGATCAAAATGTTCACTCACCTGTTCTTTGAGCTCTTTACGCATCGAGGCGCTTTTGCCACAAAGGCGCAAAATCTCTCCATCACTGCCACCACAACTTACAACCGATTCGACAACAAAACGCCCCATAAAGGCACTGATGCTGTTCTCATAGCCAAAAATCACTTGCAGAGTGCTGTTGCTTGAGGGAACCTCTAAATCATTGCCACTATCATCAAACTCTGCTTCAAATGTATCGGCTTCATTCCCAGCATGGTCCGTAATGGTTGCGGTTAAAAGACGCTGGTAAAAAACCTCATGAACAGGTTTGTCTCCCACCTTGACCACAATAAAAGGGTGTGTATGCATTAATCCCATAACCGCTTCACCATGCTTTGGGGATTAGACAACACAAATTCAGGCAGAATGACCTTTAAGCCCCGCGGTAAAAACACACCATATTTGGCAATCTCTGGATTGGCTTCCAGTGTGGCTTCTAAATAGCCGTTTAGTCCCCCAACTTGAGAACGGTCCCCTAACACAGCCATGACATGGTGAAAGCAAAGGAGATCGAGGCTCATATCCTCTAGCTCTACAACAACATGTTTTTCTGGTATCTTCATAGAGTTTGTCCCTCTTGGTAATACCCCATTTGATATTGTCCCTCTTGGTATTGTCCTTGTGGTTTTCCGCCATTAAAAAAGGGCAAGAGCGTAATGGAATAGCGGATGCGCTGGGATTGACCAGAGCGACTGATATAGTCATGGTCTTTATTGATCGTGGTGATTACTACGGATCCATGGAGAAGGACACTATAGGTCGTATCATTGATCCAATGAAGCATCTGAACCGGCTTTGCTCTTCGAATAGTTGTAGTGATGGCATCAATGGCTACACGGTCACCAAATTCTTCTGGAAACCAAACCCCATGAATGGTTTTTGCATCATTGCCATAGCCGGTAAATTGCAAACTGGGGGACCTGCCAAAACGCTCCATACAAACCCATGAGGCAGAAAACTCTTCTTCAAAAGATTGGAAATTTAGCCAGTCCACATAAAATTGATGCGGACCTAACATCATCAAAGGATCTCTCATAGGCTCCCTCCCCTTGATTGTGTCATTACTCTGTCCCGCCATGCAGCGCATTAGCGCGTGCCCGTTGCAAAGCATGGGCAACCGCACGACCAGTGGCCATGGGTTCACGCGCCCCATTAACATGCACTGTGACATTTTGATTGTGTGTGATGGGGGAACGGTCTTTGTCTCTTTGTTCTCTCACAGAGTAATTGGCATGCCCCGCCCCCGCAAATTGTGCAATCGGTTGAATGGCTGTTTTGCCTCCCAAAAAACTTGGCAAAAACTCTCTTACATCAATGGAACCAATCCACCCCTTAATGCGGCTAGGCAAAGATTTACAAAAATCCATCAATTGTGAGATAGACGACATAAAGCCATCGACAATCCAATTGGCTAAATCTTCGCCGGCTTGTTCCATACCAGCCTTGGCACTCTCCGAGAGCTTTTCCTGTGTAAAAAAACTCTTCAACCATTGCCAAAAGTTGGAAAAGCTTTGTTTAACGCCCTCCCACAAATTGCCAAACCACTCGGCAACAGAGGAAAGCTCTTGTTTAAACTTTTGCCAAACTTGAGAGAGATCAAAAGCATTGGCGATTATATTTTTCCAACGCGTAATGGTGGTGGTATCAGCACCAAAAAAGCGCATGACGGCTTCAAAGGCACGACTAAAAGCGTGTGCTATTCCCCGTGCAAAACCTTTGACAAAAGAAGAAAAACGGTCCCAGTATTTCCACAAAGCAAAACCAGCAGCCAGTATGACCGCCACAACAGCAGCAACCACAGCCCCTATTGGGGTAAAAATACCCCCACAACAGAGGAAATACCCACCCCAACCACTTCGATCACTGTCCCAATAAAACCAAAAGAGGCAGAAAATGCCGCACCTGAAACGGCTATCCCTCGTAAAGCCCCCACAAGTAAAGTCATTGGGCAAAGAAGACGCAGCGCGCTCCCACCAAGCCCTGCCATCGGCTGCACGGGTGCGCACCACATTGACAAAGCGCCACAATGGGTCACTGGAGGTGGTGTGGTTGCCCCATAAAATACGTCCATTGGCGACAATTTTTCCATGGGCATTTTGGCTAAGCCGTGCTGGAATAAAGGTAGCAATATCGGCTTGGTTAAGGCGATTTGCTTCATGATCGATTTCCCCATCAAAATAGCTAATGGGGCGCGCTGTTCCTAAAATGCCTTTGACATCTTGGTTGGAGGGAAACCAAAAAACACCGCCCCTTTGCTTGTCGCGTTTGATAAACATGGCGGCAGCAAAGGGACTTGCCGGTTTAACACTCCAACCACCATCACTATTTGCCACCCAGACAAAGGAATCAATCAGGTAACAAAAATGCAACAATTAAACTTCCCCCTGAAGATATAGCGGAACTCGTAGCAGAGCTTGATAAAAAGTTACAAGAGCTTGTTCAAAACATCAAAGACAGAGAAGAAATAGAGCTTACCTTGCCTCTTTTTAAAATTGCATTTAAAACGTTAAATAGAGGTTGGAAAAGCACTCAAGAACTACACAAATCCAACCTAACCATCATTATACAATGGAAAATGAAGGTGCATTTCTCCTTACATTAAGATTTTTAATAACACTTTGTTTTTAACATATTATATCTTTTTTTGCTTTTTGGGCTGATTTTGGAGCGAACTTCACAATTTATAGATTTTTTTCAAAGGGGCTTAAAAGGCGGTCTTCTAGGCTTTCACAGAGTTTTTTTAAATCTTCAAAGCCTTTTCCTATTTTCCATTGAATCACAGTTTTTTCTCATTTTCACTCTTTTTTAGATGTCAAAATCCATTTTGATAAAACGCGCATTTAATGGTGAAAATTAGTCATAAAAAATCATAAATTTCCACCTATTCCCACTTAAAAAAACTCCTGTCAAACGACAAACTTTCTTTTTTGTATATCCACAGCAGCATGGATACTGCTATTCTTTATTGCTCATTTCCTCTCTTCTTGTTTCTTTTTTCTAATATTTTTTCCATTCTTTTTTCTTTTTATAACTCAATAAAGTTTATCTCTAAACAATGCACAATAATAACACTATGATCTAAAATCAAATAAATATAAATAATTTTTAATATTATAAAATAATTTATATTTATTTCATAATGAATAATATTCAAAACATTATGTATTTTTATAAAAAAATATTTTTCTACTTTACATAAAAATAAAAACAATCTATTGGTCCCCAAAGTAGAAAACCATTCATTTGATATCCTTCTTGTAAGCGGGGAAGGAATGCGTGGGGCTTATAAGTTAAGGAAAATATCTAAATGTTTAAAAAATCTCTTTTATCCGGCACAGCTGCCGTAGCTATCATGCTGTTTAGCACTCATTTCAGCGCATATGCGACAGTCCTCAGTGCTACAAGTAATGAAGAAGTAAAAGATGTCTCCGACGACGCATCCGAAAAAAACTATGATGCGATTAAGGCAACAAATAGTGGAAAAATCATTGGCAAGGATATAAAAGTAACCGCTCCTGAATCTGAAAAAACTGGTGTAACATCTACAGATCTTGGTAGCGAAATTACGTTAAAAGGCACAACAACCATTGAAAAAGCTGTGGATGGGATCCTAGCAAAAACAGGTGGTAAAATCACCAGCGAAGATTTAAAAATAAAAGGAGACGATACAGGAACAGGTGTAACAACCACAGATCCTGATAGTACAGTTGAATTAACAGGCACAACAACCATTGAAAAAGTTGCAAACGGATTTCGGGTAAATAAGGGCAGTAAAGTCACTGCAAAAAATGTAACGATAATCCTTCCTGAAGCTAAAGAAGACAGCATTGGTATACTCGTCGATGGTGCTAATAGCGTGATTGAATTAACGGGTCAAACAACCATTAAAGACATTGCTGGCAGCGGTCTTAGGGCAACAACTGGTGGCAAACTCGTTAGTAAAGATTTAACAATAACGGGCTCTCAGAACGAAAAAAATACCAATAGCACCGGTATAGCAGCCTACTTGCCAAATACTATGATTGAATTAACAGGCAAAACAACCATTGAAAATATGGTAACTGGGCTTTATACAGCAGTTGGTAGCAAAATCGTTAGCGAAAATTTGACAATAACCGGCTCTGAAACTGAAAAAAAGAGTACTGGTGCAAAAGCTGACAACAACAGCGTCATTACATTAAAAGGCACAACAACCATTGAAAAAGTTGCAAACGGCCTTGATATACAAAATGCAGCTACAGTCAAGATGACCGATGGTTCCATTACAGCATCTCAAATAGGTGCTCTTTTCAACGCTAGCGGAAATGATGAAAATAAAAACACGCTGGAAAATGTAAAAATATCGAGCAGCAAAGATGACGCCTTGGTAGATAAAGGAATAAGTGCCGAAAAAAGCACTGTGTCTTTAAACAATGTAACCGTCACTAAAGCGACAACAGGCATATTTGCAAATAATAACTCCACAATAACAGTCTCTGGAGGTTCATTCGACGGAAAAACTGATGGGGTATATGCTAAAGAAGGCAGCGCCATTACTTTGGACGAAAAAACTGCAGTTACATCATCTGATGGTTACGGACTTCATGCAGAAGGTCCAGCCAAAATCACGAAGACAAAAGGTGCTGTAAGTG
>NZ_JBHIPT010000123.1:0-19877 GCF_042196205.1 Bartonella sp. AP21QHHD
TGGGGATGAAGAAGTGAAATCCATTTGGCTTAAGCCTAAAGCTGCGACCAGAAAAGAGAGGCAGATTGAGGTGGCAAGAGCCGTCACCAGTCCCGCAAAGATTGCGGACCATGAAATGGGTGTGTGAAAGAATGAATACTTTTCTTCTAGAGTTGTTTCTCCTAAAAAATTCGTATCAAATGGTGTGTTTTCAGGAATGCGAGTTTCCATGTTTTATCTCCTTGAATATGCTGGAGATACAATGCCTTTTTGCTAATTATGTTCCAAAAGGGATAAAGAGCAGCTAAAAAGGACAGAAAACATCGAAAACAAGACGGTGATCATTACTTAAAATTCTTCTTATATGACTCCAGTCTAGAACTGATAATACCAGTTTATCGAGAATTTTAGTTGATGGGGGGGAAACGGTCTATGGGGGAATGGCTCTTTTTTCCCGTTCTGTACTGCAATGTTTAAAAGATTGAATGTCGTTGTGAAGTTTAATCTTTCCCCCTTAGCTTAAAAGTAAGCTCTCTTAATGCTTTTTCTTTCAAGTAATGTCCTGGATACTGCCTGAGGAAAACTTTGTAAACGCTTTTCCATCATTGATTGTGTTTGAAGGTAAAAAGTAAAATTCTGGAGTCTTTATTTTATTATTCCATTTTTTGTAAAAACAGCACGTCTTCTAAAATTTTATTTTTTATATTGTACTTATAATTAAAAGAATGCTTCAATTATTCAAAATAAATATCAAAAGTATTCAATTCAAAAAGCTATGAGAGATAAAAGAGAAGGAAGAAACATTAGTGTTCTAAGCTGTTTTTCCTTCTCTTATTGCTCTATATCAAAACAATGCTAGAAAACTTTTCTAAGTTCTTTGAGTAAAAACTCCCAAAACCAGAGAGGAAAGTTGAAAAGTTTTGAGACAATGTCCAAAAGTTTCGAGATTCTCTCCAAAGGTTGTTTTTTAGTTTCGCCCGCAGTTTTTTTATACGATGTAAGAGCACTTTGATTTGAGAGATAAATTTGGTTCGATGGACCATCTTGTATTAAGAAAGTGCATTTTGTAAAGGTCATGCGTTCCACCTTTATGACGTAGGGATTATGAACTGTAATCGGTTCATAGGTGCTACAGGTTTTCACTTTTGCATTTGCAGTTGTCATGGATTCTGTTTCAAATGTATGTGTGTAAAGGTTACTTGTGCATTTTTCGGGTTTACTGTCGATTAAAATACATTCATCCATTATGCTTTTTATGGCTGCATTTACTTTGTTTATAAAGTTTTTGAGATGTTTAGAAAATTGAGTTTCTAAGGATAGGATTTTTAGGGATGGGATTTTTATGATCGTATTCATTTTATCAAATTTTTATTATATCATGTTTGTCAATAGCTTAGGCAATAAACTTTGTGCTGGCTATGTAGAATGAAATTCTAACAAAATGGACAAGATGAATTTAGATTTTAGAGCGAGATAGAAGCACAATTTGCTTTATGATATTAGTGGGCTATTAAGTTTATTTGCTCAACTATTTGTGTTGATAAAGACTTCTCCATGAGGCATTGTTATATGCTGTATTGTTACAATAATATTTGTGTGGGGAGTTTTGAGGAAAGGGAGTTTGTGGCTTCTTTTTTCTTTGAGCGTTGTAAACCAATTCTGATAAAAGATGTTGTCGGAAGAGTGATGTTGTTGTCATGGAGAGCGATAGAGTTTGGAAGCGTTTTTGTTGATGATATCAATGAAAAAAGCTGATGAATATAGGGCAACATGAATACAACAAAATGCGCTATTTCGGATTGGGAAATATATCTCTGAAGGAGAGGTTTGATCTTTTAGCTTCTTTTGCGTATAGTTTTAAAATTGCGATTTGCTATGCTTTAAAATTAATTATAAAGTGAAGAACTAAGTGGTTATTTACGTGTTGAGTGTGTGCGTGCGCATCATACACTGGATTTATGTCTCAACAAGATGAATTATTCTCGAATAAAGTAAAAGAATAAAGAAAATTGATTATTTTATTCGCTGTGGATAAAGTTAAAATAGCTTTATATTTATAAATATAAATTATTATTTTTCTATAAACGTAAAATTTAAATATTTTTAAATTTAAGAAATGTGACTTTCCTGATGAAACATAAATATACATTACCATTCATTATACTTATCGTATGTTTATCGACGGGAGGTTTGATTTCTACCGATATTTTTTTACCGGCACTGGGCGATATGCGTCAATATTATCAAGTGACACAATCTCAAATTCAAAGTGCAGTGGCGGTTTTTTTGTTGGCATTGGCACTTGGACAGCTCATTTATGGGCCGCTGAGTGATAATTTTGGGCGTAAAAAAACACTTCTATTGGGCTTATTCTTGTGGTTATTTACGACACTTGGTGTGATTTATACGGTTCATATTCACGCTTTTCTTGTGTTACGTTTTTTGCAAGGTCTTGGTGCTTGTGCGGGACTTGTCTTAAGTCGTGCAATTATCAATGATTTGTTGGATAAAAAAGCGGCTGGAAAACTTTATTTGATTGTTTTCCCTTTTATTGGAATGTCGCCAGCACTTGCACCTTTCATTGGTGGACTTTTGATACAAGCTTTTCATTGGCAGGCAACTTTTATCTTTTTAAGCTTTTTTATATTTTTGACCATTTTGCTATGTTGTTTTGTGCTAAGCGAAACTCTACCCCCTCAAAAACGGCAGCATTTTTCTCCTGTAGGATTAATGAAGGCATATTTAGGCGTTTTCAGAAATAAACAATTTATTTTTTATGCACTTATTCCGTGTTTTTCTTACGCTGCCTATTTTGCTTATATTGTGGAGTCGCCTTTTTTACTCACGACTTTGGGGTTATCGCCGATACACATTAGTTATAGCTATATTGGTGTCTCGTTTCCCTATATTTTGGGAAATCTTTTGGCGCGATGGTTTTTTGAACGCGAGTCTATGGAAAAAACTGTGGGGAGAGGGTACATTATTTTTGTGATAGGTGGTGTGCTGTTTGCTTTGCAAATGTATCTAAGCCCATGGCCCCTTGTGACAAGTTTTATGGCTATTGCTGTTCTTACTTTTGGAAATGGTTTTTTATTGCCGTTAGGAACAGCGTTGGCTATTTCATCGCATCCGAAAGCTGCGGGAGCGGCTTCTGGTGTTATGGGATCTTTGCAATTAGGAAGTGCGGCACTCAGTGCAGCGGTTATCGGAAAAATCTCTGGTCATAGCCCACGGGCTATGGCAACTTTGTTAGCTGTGTGTTGTATGATTGGTTTTATCATTTATATTCAAAAAGCGCGTCATTTTATGACTTCAGAAATAAGCTGAGTAAATGATAAAAAGAAAGCATTATGCGGAAATGCTTTTGATGTTTTACACAAATGGGGCACCTGTACATTAGATGAATTTTTTTATTAAGTTGCTGGATTGAGTGGGTTTAAAATTTGTTACAAGCTTAGTTTGAGTTTAACAAATCGATTATTATGGGGGGAGAATATGAGCCTAGAGTTTCAACATATTTTCATTATATTGGGTGGGAAAAGTTCTGGCTCTAATGCATGTTTAAAATAAGGGGAGGAATTGATCAATGAGCCTTCCTATTATTATTCTTTCTCCTGTAATGCCAATTTGGGATGGTGATGTTTTTTGTTCTCCATTGACAAAGCTATGTTCAACAAAAGGATTCCCTGTCACTCTGCTGGATACGCTTTCTCTTTTTCCTAAGGGTTCTCATGTTCTCAATTATTCTGCTGTAGACATTTTATCTTTTATGGCAGAAAAACTTAAAAGCTATTTTAAAGAGCCCGCAGTGCTTGTGGGATTTTCTATGGCTGGAACATTGGTACAAATATTGGCAGTACAGCTTCCCAATGTTCAAGCTGTGCTTGCTGTGAATGCGCCTGGCTATCCAGATAAGGTTTTGCAACGGCGCCTTGGAGATATTCTTGCCTCCTTAGAAAATAATGATTTATCGGGGGCTTTGGAAATACTCAATGGTTTTATGCATCCTTCTGGCGTTATAAAAAAAGAGCCTTATTGGAGATTCCTGATGAACAAAAAAGCGTGGCAATTGAACGCATGACAAGAGGCTTTAAACTCTTATTAGAAATAGATGCTAGAGATGAAATAGTTAAGTATAAGGGGAAGTTTTTAGCTTTAGTGGGAGAAAAGTCGCAACTTGCAACGGTAGATAATCAGACAAAAAGTCATAATCTGAACCATGAATATAAGATTATCTCTGGTGCTGGTACGCGTTTGTGGGAGGATAATCCTACTATGACGGATGCAGTCATTGATGAGTGGATGGAGGGACTATGAAAAAGAAAGTTCTTGTATTACCTGGTGATGGGATAGGACCAGAGGTTTGTGATGCTGCGCTGATGGTTTTAGAGCAATTCCAATTGCCGATTGAATTAACTTATGGTGATATTGGTGTTGAATGTTGGAAACGGGAAGGAGATCCTATCCCTCAAGCGACTTGGCAAAAAATTACTCAGAGTGATGCTATTTTACTTGGTGCTGTGACCCGTAAAGGAAAAGAAGCGGCTTTAAAAGAACTTGCTCCGCATTTAAAAGAGAAAAACCTTGCCTATGTTTCTCCCGCACTTCAACTCCGCCAAAAGTTAGGTTTGTTTGCGAATATACGTCCTGTAAGATACATCTTTGGTCCGAGAAAACCTTTTCATTTTTGTGTTATCAGAGAAAATAGTGAAGGCCTTTATGCTGGATTGGATTTTCGGGGTATTTCTCCTGAAACAGCCGTTTGGCTAAAACATCCAAATTTGACAAAATATGGGCTTGAAGAAGCTGCGTGGACAGTCTGTTTGCAGACACGCTTTGGTTTAGAACGGTTATTTGAATATGCTTTTTCTTATGCAAGGAAATATAGCTTTAGGTGAGTTACTTTTGCTGATAAGCTCAATGTTATGCGAGAAAGTGGACAGTTTGCTCAGGAAATTTTTGAGAAGATTGCGCAAAACTATCCGGAAATTGAAGCAGATATTCAGAATGTTGATGCGGTTGCTTTGTGGATTGCAACCAAGCCAGAGCGGTTTGGTGTGATTGTTGCTGAAAATATGTTTGGCAATATTCTCTCTACTCTTGGCTCTGGTATAATGGGGGGATTGGGGCTTGCATCTCATGTGAATGTGGGGAGCGAGATTGCTTGTTTTGAACCTGTTCATGGAAGCGCACCACGTATTGCTGGACAAAATAAAGCCAATCCTTCTGCGATGCTTTATACCACGGCTTTACTCTTAGAGTACTTAGGCTTTAAAGATGCAGCAAAACAACTGTCTGAGAGTGTTGATCAGGTTATTCGTGCTGGAAAAACCGTTACCTATGATCTTGGAGGTATAGCCTCTACCCGTCAAATGGCTGAAGCTGTTCGCAATTCTCTTATGAATTCTGTCTTTGTTCATCGTGCGGCGATTATCACTGTTGGTGATGAACTCCTTTCAGGACAATATTTGAATACGAACTTACAAGATTTAAGCCAAAGCTTGAACAAGAGAAATATTCAAGTCACACGTCATTTTGTTTGTGCTGATCAATTACAGCAAATCAGTGAGACTGTTGTTTCTTGTCTTGGACAAGAAGATCTTATCATTATCAGTGGGGGATTGGGACCAACATCAGATGATAAAACACGCGATGGAGTTGCTCAAGCTGTAAAGCAGCCTTTGGTACATCATGAAGATGTTTGGCAAACAATAAAAGGTCAATTACAACGATTAGGGATTACGGCGGATAAGAGTCATGCACGTCAAGCATTGTTTCCTGAGACAGCAACTGTGCTTGATAATCCTACAGGTACAGCACCAGGGTTTTATCTCTCTTGCGATGGAAGTACGCTTGTTGTTTTGCCTGGTCCACCATCACAGGCTCTTGCACTTTTAGAGAATTATTTAGAACACAACGAGAAGAAATATTTTTCTGTATCGCGTGCGGAGTATGCATGGACTTTGATTGGAATTGATGAAAGTACCATTGCGCAGTGGGTTGATGATCATCTTGAAAATGAATCCTTTGAACGGCATTTTTTATGGAAAAGCCCCTATGTTTTGGTGCAACTGGTTGCTCAATCAGAAGCGCTCTTGGAACAACATTTCGTGGAAGAATTTGAAAATCATTTTCACCCCCATTTAGTTGGGGCAGAAGTTACTACTGCTTGTAAACAATTAGCGATGTATGCAGAGGTTCATTGGTCTGCCAATGATCCGTGGCTTTTAAAATATTTTCAGCCCATAGAAAAAGGTAAACAAGATATTCCACTGCTTGAGGTTGAAGTGAGCCTAGAGCCTTCTTTGGAGACATTAGAAAATCAAGCAGAAAGCCTTGGACATGCTACCATGACTATACGGATGAAAGGTTATGGTGATGATCGTATAACTTTTCCCTATACGCGACCACTTTTAGGTGTCGTCTTACAAGAATATGCAGCTTGGGCTGTCTTAAAAAGATATTTGAAAACAGAGAAGAAAAAATGAAACTCTATGGGGATGTAACAATATTGCTCAAATTATTGAACGTTCTATTATAAGAAGTATTTTGATCCTTTTCTTCAGTGGTTTTTGTCTATAGGTTAATTTTTCTTTTGATGTGTAAATGAATGACTTTGATTGATTCAAAATTAAGAAAAACTTTACGATATTAGGCTCGCTACATTCAATATTTATAATGATTAATTATGATTATAAATCAATATGTTATCTTCCATAGCGCTGATAACAAGGAATCCAGAGACTTCGTGTGTCTCAAGCGTTGTAGATAATTGAGATTCTTTGTAAATCAAAAAGCGATGGTGTGAAAAGACAAGAAGTCGTGTCATTTACAGGAAAGCTTTGCAAATTTTATTGAACAATATGTCCGTGAAGAGTTTTATTGTGAACATATCCCGTTCCGTTATCTGATAATAAATTGCTGTAAAGAGCTCATAAAATTTTTCCTTTAAGTTTTTGTGTGATTGCATGATCGTTGGGTATTCGCTTCCGAGGGGCGATATTTTTCAATTTGATAACAGGACGAACTATTTTTTCTGTAAGACGTGAAGATTTAAGGAGTGATCATTTTACGCTTTTGTTTTCTTTTTGATTGGTAATTTGTAGGAATTTTTTTGGGGAAAATATTTAATGTGGTTAAAAACATTTTATGCGTGTGTGGGAGAAAAATAAAAATGTGGTCTTAATTGTTGATAAGAGTGTCAATATTTTTGATGAACAAATTTTAGTCGTAATTCTTAGTACCTAGATGGGAAGTTTATTGCATTTTTTAACAGTTCGTATTCTATCTGTTGTGATGCGCAGTGGTTTTTTAAGCAAAAAAGAAAGGGCTTTTATGTATCAGATTGATTACAACAGTTATCGTTCTGTCAAGAGTTTTAGTCGTCGCGTTCATTTTCTCGTTATGCATTATACGGCTATTGATTTTAAAGCCTCGATTATGGCGCTTACAGGAGAAAAGGTTAGTGCACACTATCTTGTTCCTGATCCTTCAGAGCAGACATATCGTGAGGCAGGCTTTAAGGATATGCGTATTTTTAATCTGGTTGATGAAAATGAGCGCGCATGGCATGCGGGTGTGAGTTCATGGGCTGGGCATAGTCATCTCAATGATGCATCTATCGGGATTGAAATCGTTAATTTAGCGACTTATCATGATGGGAGGGGTATGTTTCCTCCTTATAATCCAATACAAATTGATGCTGTTAAGGAACTTGCCTTGAATATTTTTCAACGGTATCCTGATATTATGCCAACAGATGTTGTGGGACATAGTGATATTGCCATTGGAAGAAAAAGTGATCCAGGAGCAGCTTTTCCATGGAGAGAACTTTATAGCGCAGGTATAGGAGCATGGTATGATGATGAACTAAAAAGTCATTATCAAGAGCAATTCTCTAAGAATTTGCCACCCAAAGAAGATGTTTTGGCGAAGCTAAAATGTTATGGATATGACATTTCTGCTGCGTGTACCCAAACAGGATACAAAGATTTGATCCGAGCATTTCAACTTCATTTTCGTCAAGAAAATTATGATGGGATTCTAGATGTTGAAACAGCAGCAATTCTTTATGCATTGGTTGATAAGTATTTTCCGTGAATTCAATGTGTTTTAATTGAAAATATGGCTTATGATTACGTGTAAGCCTTTTTATTATCAGGAAAGGCTGCTTTTTGCCAATTGGCTTTATGTAAAAAGGGTATTAATCGTGTAAAAAATCCCATGTACGGTATAAGGCGTTTTATGGAAACATAACTCTGAAAGCTCTATGATTTGCAGAGATTAAATTTTATTGTTTCTTTGTCTTATATTTTTCTTCCTTTAAAAACGCATAAAGCCAAGATGTTGCGTATATGATGAACATGTTCCTTACGCAGGGTAAAACGCTTCAAATAAAATGGATTTGTATTGTATATTTCCATGCTTGTTTTAAAGAAATGTCTTTTAGTGTGTATCACAACACATATTTTATAGCGACGTTCATAGAGAATATAATCTAAAATCCTCTATGAAGTGTATCCTCATTTTTATGCTTAATAAAAGTGCCTAGCACTATCGTACATTTTGTTAGATCTCAATGTTACGACAACCCTTGGAACTGAAAACGATACATAAAAGGGTTTTCTTTACTCGTTTTTATTCACACGGCTCTCTCCGCTTGTCGTGTACAAGTGAAAGGTTTTGGTTGATTGAAACATGCAAAATTATAAATTATGATTATAAATCAAAGTGATGCAGATTCAAGAAAAATAGGGGCATTTACAGATTGCTACTGATAGGGGGGCTATTCTTTAGAAGGGGAAGAGGTCAATTCATTTTTTTGAAGATATATCTCTTTTCTCTTTTATTGCTTTAGGGGATGTTTGCATCGTTTTGACAGCATGTTTCTTAATGATTAAGTTTTTTAATGAAGCAGTGTTATAAAACGTTGTGTTTTAGAGTGTTGATAGAAGACACATTCAGGCATATCAAAAACACAATGATGTCTTGTTTTTTCAATATTTTATCTGTTCAGTGTAGAATTTATTTGAGAAGATCATGACCTAAATTAACAAAGGTTAGAAGTAAATTATCAAGAAAGACCAATTTGGTCATAAAGCAAAGGGGTTATTCATGCTTTAAAGGGCAAGGAAGAGATTGTGTTTGAAGTGATGTGTAAACGCCCGTGTGAGGTGCTCTTATCAAGCATATCAGGTTAATCTTCTAAGAGTAGTTTTATGAAACTAAGGCGGTTTTTTTTCGAGAGACAAGACAATACGTATCAGGAAAAGATATTCATGATATTTGATTTCAAAAATAAAAACTGGCAAACCATGTTGCCAGTTTTTAAAAGCTGTAGCTTAAATAGGATTAGAATGAACGCTGTAAACGGATCATACCTTGAAAAGCACTTTTCTTATTGAATAAATGTTTTTCATCATTATTTTTATCCGTCACAACGCGATCATCGTTCCAAGAAACATAGGTTAATTCAGGTGTAATCACAAATCCTGGAACCAGCGTGTATGTAATATTTACAGAAGTTGCAAAGGTTTTTACAGCACTATAAGAAACTTGAGCATTCAAATTTGCTTTTGGAGTAAGCTTGTAAGTGGCACCCGCCCAAGCAGCCCATTTACCACCCCAGTTTGCATAAATTGTTGTGCTTTTTCGTGATAACTCATCATTTGCATTTACTGTGTAGTAATCAAGTCCATTTTTATAGCCAGCCATTACCCATAGATTGAAACGATCGTTGACATTGAAATCTGCACGTACTTTTCCAGCCCACTTTTTGTAGTAAGCATCATATGCTGCAACTGCTGAAAAACCACCCCATTTTTGCATAAACTTTATACCCAAAACCACATTCGGGGTGTAATTTTTAATTGCTTTACTTGGAAGAGTGCCCTCAGTGATAGAAACAAGCTTATCATCTTTATCAATGTAGTATCCTGTTATTCCTGGAAGAGAATCTGCATTATTGCCTAATTCAGCGCCGATAATAGCAGAAAAGCCGGAGTCACCACTAAAGGTGTAGGAAATAAAATTGGTGCGTGTTGTGCCGGCAGGTGCTATGCTGTCATCATTGAGAACATTTCCATAACCACCAGTCCAACTGTTGAAAATTGTATCATCAAGACCTACGCGAAAACCACCCAGTTCAATGTAAGCTGCTGCAAGCCTTGCACCAGCTTTATCATTACCATCACCCCAGCTTGAATAAATTCTTGCATATGAACGAAGTGTTCCCATTTCTGTTTCAGAAGCTGCTTGAAAAACAAGGGTGAGCCGTGATGATGCGCCATAGGTTTTTCTTTTGTCTCTTAGTTCAGTTTCGGTTGTTGCATCGATATTATCACCGCCTATAAAATCAGTACGAACATTTCCTGATAAACGCATGCAGGTTTCTGTTCCAGGGATATAAAAATATCCTTTTCCGTAGGCATCACAAACGCGAATATATTCTACAGGTTCAGGTTCGGCGATAACTGTTGAAGCAGCATGTGCTCCAGAAATTGCTAAAAAAGCTGCTGTAGAGCTTAAAAAGAGGGATTTAATATTCATATGGGATCTCCGAGGTCCGGTTAAATTTCTTCTAAAGAGTACCATTTGCCTAACGCATTAAGGACAAAGACATAAGTAAAATACGCAGCACTTGTTATTTTAGCTATAACTAATCTTTTTAGAGTTTCAAATATGAAATTACCTTTTTGTAATATATACATGTACTATTCGAGATGCTGTGGTAAAAAAGACACAATTTTTGTTTTATTAACTTTTGCTTCCTATGGGATCAATAGGAGAAAAATTTTCAGATATTTGGGAAAAAAATCGAAAATGTCTTGAACTTTCTGTTGATACCATTTATGCCTCTCTGTTGGAGAGGTGGCCGAGTGGTCGAAGGCGCTCCCCTGCTAAGGGAGTAGGGCTCAAAAGGCTCTCGAGAGTTCGAATCTCTTCCTCTCCGCCATCTATTGTTATAAAAGCAGTTGACTGTGTATCGGAATTCTGTTTATCCCGTTGGGATTATGCCTCTCATATAAAAAGCATGTTCTAAACACAAATATACTTGTGTTGCCGATTTATGCACTTGTTTTAAAGAGATATCTTTGCAATGTGTATAAGCCCGTTTTGCGACGCTGCCTCGTAAATGGTATAAAACATAAAAGTTTCTGTGAGACATATAAAGCCTTATAAAGCCACATCATTTGTATACTTATGAAGATGCAAAGAGGCATATTATATATCTGCCTTCCTGTTGTTATAGATTTTGACTATGAGAGTTCATAAAAGGCATTTTTCCTTTCTAAATCGTTTTTATTTATACGGCTTTCTTTGCTTATGATGTGCAAGCAAATGATTTTGATTGTTTCAACCATAAAGCAGATTTGAAAAGAAAAAATCTTACAATATTCGCGTTTGGTATATTATCATTATAAATCAACGTGTTGCTTTATATTTTGCATTGTATATTGAAAGTTGGATGTGGCAATGCTCTCAAAAAAGTTATAGATTTCTTTTAGAAGAAAACATTGTGGGTAATAATTTTAAAATTTTCCTCTCATCATAGAGACTTTTGAGAGTGTTTCATCCATTTCATGACAATCAAACCACACATGAAAAAAGTAATGGTCGGTAATATTAGGTAGTAAGATGGAGAAACTTTTGCAGGAAGAAAAGAAATAATACTCAATACTGTAATTGAAAATATTCTTCCGCTAAAAGAGACAGCACCAACAACACCGGAAATATGCTGCGTTTGTTTTTGGTTAAGTTCTGAGAAAAATAAGCTTTTTGCACCGATCGGTACAGTGCAAATAAATCCATGGATTAAAGAGAAGGCGATGACTGATGCAGCAGTTTGATGGCTATGAACTGAAAAATAGAGCGCTATGCACATCAGTGCAGAAAAGAAGGAAAAATATTTTATAGAATTCTTATATTTTTTATCAAGAACATGATACTTAGACATCAGTAAATTTGAAAAATATTGTGCTGAAAAGGCTCCAATATGGCAGCACATCAAGATGAGCATTTGCGAACCGTTGAGGTGATGAATTTTTCCCCCTAAAAGTATTATTGGTTGCCAGAAATGATAAATAATCTGAATACCAGCGCTAAAAAGGCACATGAGGAAAATAAACCATGCTCCTCCTACTGTATTTTGAAATATCCAGAGCGTTTCCTTGGCATTGTGCAAGATTGTTTTTGTTTTGGACGTTTCAATTGTCGTTTTCTTTTCTTCAGGAACAATAAGGAATATCAAAAAAATAAATCCCATCATGAGGCATGAGATGATATATCCCATAAAATATCGTCCAGAGTAATAGATCGTTCCAATTCCTACAATCCCACTGAGAATACTTCCAAAAGAGTTAACCTGGTGGTAGAGATGAGCATAATGCGAAAAGTGATCCTGTTTATCGCCTAGAGAATGGTAAATCCATCCGTCAATGGCGCTGACAATGATGCAAATGCCTGCTGCATAGAGAATTTGAGCAATAATAAGTGCTGTCATATTGGGAGCTTGAAGGCATAGAAGATAAAATACTCCTGTCATAAAGACCCCAGCCATAACGGAATATTTATGCCGATATCTGTCAGATAAAACAGCGCAGGGAAAATCAAGCAGCAGAATGGTGGTGGAAAAGACAACCTGAAGCAGAGCTAATTGCGCCAGACTCACTCCCATGGACATTAAAAAAATCGCATGGTAAACGCCGATCAGCATGCGGACAGCATTATAGGAGCCATAGGTGAGAGCAAGGGTGCGTGCTCTGTTCATTGTGTTGTTCCATAGATTGTACAATAAGAATTCTCATTGAAAAGAATATTTTTCTGTGAAAAGGTAGCGGTTTCATATCCCCATTCAGGGATTAGTGGAAAGAAGGCTTCCATAACCATCCCAAAATTTAAAAGGTCCCTTAGTCCATATGGAACTTCAAAGCGTATTAATGAGAGCAAATGATGCAATTGTAAAGTGATTATGAGAAGCAACATAAGCCTCATAAATGAGATTGTTATTTTTTGAGGGGAGTTGCTTCCGTAGTAATCATTTTGTCTAGATCTGTAAAATGACCCTAGGACGGCAAGATCATTGACATAATTAGGACTTATAGAAGTGTGTTTATTTTTTATACACCATTTACTGATCCATTCTCTTTGCTGATCAGCTGAAATAGCACAAATGATCCATAAATCGGTTTTTGGTAATTTTTTGATATCTTTTTTTATAGTCATCAACATTTGTAATCCCCCCATTCTTTCTGACTGTTTCTCCGTATCACTTTACGTCTAAAAATTTTTTTCAGAATTCATCTTTACTTTATTTATTAAAAATTTATTAAAAAGATTGTCTCGCAAGGTGCTTTTTAATCACGTCATTACGATTAAGAATTAAATTTCTGATATAAGAGGAAGGGTGCATGATACATTGTGACTAAATACATAAATCCCTCCGTATCCTGAAATGACGATTTCCTTTTGCAAAACAGTATCTTGAATGGAAGCTCGATAACCGTTACGTTGATTATGGAAATGATACCCTAAAAGAGTGCTTATGAGTGCTTGAAGATATTCTTTAGATATTACAGATAGGACAAGAAAATAGTTTAAAAAAATCAAACGTGGGATAAAAGCTTTCATCTTATGATGGGTAATGGTGAATTTTAAACTTCATCTACTGTTTTTTTGAGCTACTGTGCTGTAAGAAAGATCAAACTCCCCCAATTCATGTCTCTAATTTAGATCATTGATCATAAAACATTATATACTGTCTTTTCAAATTATAACTTTGCTCATTGCTTGTCTTCACTGATTAAATCAACATTTCTCTAAAAATGCCGCTTGAGAAAAATGCATCCTATCAGTTTAATATTCTATGATCTTTTAATTAATTTAAAGAAGATAACATAAAATATACGATAAAAAATGAATAAATTTCAATTTTTATAAAAAAACAAACTTTTTACTGCTGCTGATAAAAAACAAAGCTATATTAAAAGTAGCCTTTATACCCTTCAATACTATTGATTTTTGGTTGTTACCGGATGAAGGTTCCTTTGTTTTGGAAAGAGCAGAGCAGAATTTAAGAGCAGAATGGGCGCGTGCGCAAAAGCTTGTCCTTGATCTCTCTTTAAGTTGGATACTAAGCCGCTTGATGGTTGAGGGTGTTCACCATGTGAACATAACGCAACCTTGTGAGGGTATTTTAGTCATACCTGATGAAGCAGAGCTTTAGGGGATATTGTCTTGTTTGAACGGGGGCGTGCTTATTGATTTCCTCGTTGTTATTGCTGCTTAATTTCAGCCATTATTTTCTGAAAAAGAAGCTTTGTAGGGAGAAGATCATACATGGAGCAGGGCGTAAAACGATGAAATGCATATAACTGATCCAGTAATGTTGACAATAATCGCTCAATATGTTCCTCTGGTTGTTCAAACAAATGGCTAGATTGGCTTTTATTCTCTGAGATAAGTGCTACCCTCGATGAGATAGAATGCGGATGAGCGAATTATTCGTTAAGGGATTAGAGTAATGGGGGGAAAAAATAATCGTCAAGATTTGAGTTATTTCAAAATCGCTGTGTTCGGTATGATTATTATGATTTTGGGGATGGGAATTGGGCGATTTTTCTATACGCCGGTATTTCCAGTTATGTTGGATGAAGGATTGTTTACCTTTAAGCAACTTTCTTATATAGCTAGTGCTAATTATGGCGGTTATTTAGTTGGGAGTATGTTTTTTTCGTTTTGCAGAGTTGGGAATATATCCCGTGCTCCCTACATGCTATTTGGTGCAGCTATAGTGACGAGTGCACTTATTTTTGCCATGGCGTTAACAACAAACTTTTACTTGGTCTTCTTTATCCGCTTTGCTGCCGGTATCGCGAGTGCAGCAATGATGATTTTTGGTTCTATGACGGTTATGCAGCATAGTCACAAGCTGTGGGTTATTGCTTCGCTCTATGCAGGTGTGGGAGTTGGTATTCTGCTGGGTAATGAGTATGTTATTATTGGTTTGAGTAAATCGCTGAACGCGAAAAATATTTGGTTTGGAGCTGGTTTTATATCTGTTGTATTGTTGCTCTTGTTGTTTATTTTATTTCCACGTCGTGTCGATGCGTCTCAATTTGCTATTAATGAGTCATTGGCACACGAAAATATCGTTTGGTGGGAACTCGCTCTGATTTATGGGCTTGCTGGGTTTGGTTATATTATTGTCGCGACATATCTTCCTCTGATGGCGAAAACATTTAATTTCCCACTACTCGCTAACCACTTATGGTCGTTTGTCGGAATAGCCATTGTTCCTAGTTGTTTCATTTGGTTATGGGGAGCCCATCGGTGGGGGGTATTACGTTGTTTGATGCTCAATTTGCTTATCCAAGGAGGATGCGTATTACTGACATTATTCAGTCAGTCTCTTGTACTGATCGTTCTCAGTTGTATAGGGTTTGGATTTACTTTTATGGGGACGACTTCTTTAGTTATGCCGTTAGCTAAGCGTTTATATGCGCCGTATGGCATAAATCTGCTAGGCTTGGCTACCTTAACTTACGGTTTTGGCCAAATATTAGGACCTCTCTTGACGAGTTTTTTACAGTTTGGTTCACATGCCATTGCGCTTTCCGTTATCTGTGGTGCTGTAGCGCTTTTTGCTGCTGCTGGAATCTGTCAATATTGTCTTTGTAAAAAGGTCGTTGGCGTTTCATAAACCCGCAATCTTCACTAAAAAGTCGAGAGAATTTATTCCATTCTTTTTGAAACATTTTGTGAAAGTCAAATTATTCTAATAGGGGAGATTACAGAATGCTTCACTCTACAGTCGCTATTTTGGGCGTTGGTCCTCGTGGGATCAGTATTCTCGAACGCTTGCTCACACTTTATTCCCATTATCCATTTTCTGGGAACATTGATATTTTATTGATTGATCCCAATGAGATGGGAACCGGTACCCATAGTGTGCATCAGCCAGATCATTTATTGGTTAACACTGTCGCTTGCCAGATTACTTTATTTGGTGATGATACAGTTAAGGGTGTCGGGCCTATTCGGAAGGGACCGAATTTCTATCAATGGGCTATTCAACAAGGTTATCGTAATATTAACGGTGTTTTTTCTCGTACAGAGCATGATGTTGGGAGAGAAATCAAAGAAAATGATTATTTATCACGTCGTTTGTTAGGGGAATACCTGTCTTGGGCTTACCAAGAACTCACGCAAGATTTACCTTCCGGTATTCGTATTAAGGAGATCCGACAAAAGGTTATTAATCTCCATATCCACCAAGATAATAAAACGGATGTTCTTTTGGAAGATGGCTGTCGTTATAGTGTAGATTTTGTTTATATGACCACGGGTCACGGTAAGAATATATATTCATCGCATGATGAAAGCCTGCAACAGTTTGTCGCTGCTCACCAAATGAAAAATGCGCTTTTGAACTATTATTCGAATCCTTATCCAATTGAAAAGTTGGACTCTATACAATCTCAGTCTCGTGTGCTGGTGCAGGGAATTGGATTAACTAGCTATGATGTCTTGTCGCAATTGACTTACGGTCGCGGTGGGACTTTTACTGAAAATGCTGGACAATTGCGCTACATGCCAAGCGGCAAAGAACCGAAGATAGCTTTATTCTCCCGTCAAACATTGCCTTTTAGTAGTCGCGGGATTAATCAAAAGGGTGGTAGTGGGCAATACATACCATCATTCCTTACTCTCGATGCAATACATCATCTGCGTAAGCAATCCAGCATTGCTAACGGTTCTCCGAAGCTGGATTTCGAAACGCAGCTTTTACCTCTGTTGCTTAAAGAAATGTGTTATGTCTATCGAAGTACGCAGCTGGGGCACTGGCTAGACCCTGAAACCTATGTTGTTACTTCCAAAGACGAGCAGTGTATTCAAGCGTTGCTGTATCCTCATCGAAATAAAATATTTGCCTCTTTGAAGGATTATACAAGATTCTTCATGGAGCATTTGAAGGACGATCTTCATTCTTCCGCTGAAGGTAATGTTGATGGCCCAGTGAAAGCTGCTACAGATGTGCTACGAGATGTCCGTGATATCTTACGTTCAGCAATTGATTTTTGCGGGTTAACGTCTTCATCTCACAAGTACTTTATTGAATATTTTAATCCAAACTTTAACCGTATTTCTGTCGGCCCACCGATGCAGCGAAACCAAGAGTTGAAGGCTCTGATGGAGGCTGGTATCGTGACTTTGGCTGGCGGACCTTCACCTAAACTTGTTCTCAATGCTAGTACCAGCCGTTTCGAAATTCAGTCTGTTTTTCAAGATGAAAACAGTTCAGTTGATGGAGATGTGCTGATCAAGGCCAAGATTGATAGTTTTTCTCCGTTGCGTGATGAGTCCCCTTTTATCCAGAATTTGGCTGGTCAGGGCATCATTCGACCATTTATCAACCAAGGATATCATCCTGGTGGTATTGATATTGACCGTCGGCAGCATCCTATAGACACTAAAGGGCAAATACAAAATACATTATGGGTGGTCGGTAATCCAGTAGAGGGGCCAAATTTTTATACATATATTTTGCCTAGGCCTTTAGTTAATTCTCGTGCACTGCGGGATGCAGGGCGCTGTGTCACTGACATGTACGAGCAGCTTCTTAATCGCTACTCAGTCAAAGATTCAACAATTAATGTACATTGATGATGTAAAAAGCTTCCTGATACGCATGTCCTCCGTATCCGTTATAATGGCGATGCTGATGCTATTCATTTTTCTTATGTCTATCTCAATAAGAACTTGGTTTTTTATTCCATTGGCTGGAGTGACTGTTTTCGGTTATTTGCTTTTGACGATACCATACTGGTGGTTGAAGGGGAATGCACGCAGTGGTGTGTTCATCCTGTTGGCTTGTACTTTAGTGCTGATATGGCGTTGGCACTTGCCTGATGTTCGTACTGTGCTTGTGCGTTTTACTGATGTCTTTTGGCTATTACTCGCCATGGGATTGTTGCGCCATGTGATGAATACATGGCGTATTTCAGAATTTCTCTCTGAACGGTTGATGCGCTATGGAAAGGGTTCGCTTACCCTGTCCATCGCGATACTGACTGCGTTTTTAGCTTGGCCGATGAGTTTGGGGGTTATCCCCCTAATGATTGATGCCTTGAAGAAAAGTGTTTTTCCCTCTCGCCATTTGGCCGCTATTGTGATGCGAATGATGAGCATCACGATGGTACTGATGCCGACCAGCATCGGTGCAGCAACAGTTTTCGCTGCTATGCCTAGAACACCAATATTCACATCCGCTGCTTTGGGGATACCACTTTTTCTATTCAGTCTGTTGTTGTTGTGCCTTTCTCCTGTTGTACCGCTAGCTAACCCGATTATTTGCGATGAGAGAAGAGCGAATAAAGAAGGAGAGAGAGTAAGAATTTGGATTTTTTTGATATTTTTCTGGCTAACATTTATCGTTGCGTTGACAGTTATCAAGTTGAATGCACTAAAAAGCATTGCATTGACGGCAAGCATTCTATACGTCATTGAGCGTGTGAGTTCACGCAGTATTGATTTTTTGACTCCTTTGGTGGCAGTGATACGCAGTATATCCAGTGAAATTATGTTGTTGCTAGGTTGTAGTCTGCTAATATCTACTTGTGATTTGCTTATTCCTTTGTTGCCGGTGACGTTTAGTCACTCATTGGCATCACTCTCTGTTTGGCAGCACTATGCCTGTATTCTCTTTGTATTGCCAATTTTCAGTGTAGTAGGAATTCATCCTATGGTGCTATTTAGTTTGGCATTTCCCTTACTAGGGTCATCGATGGCTTATGGGGTTACGGATTATTTGGTTTGGATTTGCTTCTTTATTGCAGCTCAACTCCTTTCTCCTGTATCAATAAATGCTATTTTTGCTTCCAGTAGCCTGCATATTTCACCGGTGGATACGAGCTTTAAAATGCATAGTTATTATGTATTAATATTTAATCTTTTTGCGTTCATTTATTTGAGCTTTTTTATTCAATATTTGTAAATTGTGGAGATCTTATGCCTTACATAAATATTAAAATTACTAATGAAGGGGTTACCTCTGAACAGAAACGGCAACTAATAGAAGGGGCAACTCAATTATTAGTTAATATTCTGAATAAAAATCCGAAAACGACTGTTGTCGTGATTGATGAAGTGGAGACAGACAATTGGGGTATTGGTGGTGTCCCCATTACAGAATTAAGAAAAGCTCAAAATAAAGAATAACTCTGTGTATTTGACAATAATTTAAGGTCAATAGGGTTAATCAATGTAAAAAATCCCGTCCTTTAGCAACATTTGATTAGACCGCCATTGGGGCGGTTGTTACAGCCCCTGATGCTGACAACCAAGTTTTTCCCCTCGACGAGCCTGTGTTAGTTTTTACACATGAGGGTGAGAAAATCCAAAAGCTTGGGCGAAGGGGAACGGCTCTTGATGTGATTAACGCGGTGTGTGCGCAGGGGATTGAGGCACAAATTATCCTTGTGCGGGTGGAAGAAAAGTCAACCATTGCTGAGACACAAACCGAAATGGTGGGATCAAACGCTCACCTGACCGGTGTGCACGCCTTGGCTCATGCGCGGGGGCATTTAGGTGTGGAACCTGGAATTCTCTTAGCACCGGCTTATAGTGCAGGGCGGATTGACAATGGCAAAAACCCTGTGGCAGACGCTTTGGAACAGGTTGCAGAAAAGCTACAAGCGATTGCCGTGTTCGATACGGGGGGTAAAAACACGGAAGAAAGCCTTGCCTATCGTGCAGATTTTTCCTCACGCTTTTGTTATTTGATTGATCCCTTTGTACGGGTGGCAAATTCTGATGGAGGTGTTAGTGTTAAACCCGCAAGTCCTTTTGCAGCAGCCATGTTTATCAAACGTGATAAGCAAAGGGGCGGTGTTTTTTGG
>NZ_JBHIPT010000124.1:0-1309 GCF_042196205.1 Bartonella sp. AP21QHHD
AAGCAAGGAGCAACTATGACCAAGAAAGTTCGTGAGGGGATATCGGTTCGTGCGTTTGCCAAAAAGATGCGTGTTTCACCTAATGCGGTGGTTTCTCGATTTAAGACAGGTAAATTTGATGCAGCTCTTTTTGAAGATGGTTCTGTCAATGAAGCCCTTGCCACAAGCATCTGGAATGAGAATCCAACAAAGCGCCCTGCTCCATTTTTAGCGCCTGATGGTCAACCGCGGACAAAGATCAAACAAGCCTCTACAGATGGAGCCAATGAATACAAGATAAAACTGGAGCGAATGCAAGTTGCCCTTGAAAGCGAGAAGATTGCCCTTGAACGCTTACGCGAAACAACCGTTGACCGTGAAGAAGTCAAGAGAGCAGCCCGCGAGTTTGGAAGAGCACACCGTGACGCTATGTTGAATTTTCCGCATCGTTTTGGTGCAAGCATTGCTGCACAAGTTGGATGTGATGCAGCCAGCCTTATTGGTGCTATTGATTATTACATGAGAACCGCTTTACTTGAGGCGGTTAATATTCCAGTGCCTTTTCATGATCCTCATTCTCCAGAGTTAGAGAACTTGCAAGAAACGAATAATGGATGACAATGCAGTCGAAGAATTTTTCGCTAATGCCAATAACGCACGACAACCCGACCCACCGTACACGGTTTCGCAATGGGCGGATAAGAATAGATACCTTAGCACGGTAGCAAGTGCTGAACCTGGATTGTGGAGAACAAAGCGGACCCCCTATTTGCGCGAAATCATGGATAATCTTTCCTCTCACAAACCAATTGAAACAACTATTGTCATGAAAGGGGCGCAAGTTGGCATGTCAGAGGCAGGATTGAACTTCTGCGGTTATGCTATTCATTATAGTCCAGGACCTGCTCTTTATGTCATGCCGACCGTTGAGACAGCCAAAAAGCTTTCAAAGACGCGGCTTGATCCTATGATTATGGCAAGTCCAGTTTTAAGCGAACGCATTGCCCCAGCACGAGCACGTGACAGCGGGAATACCATGTTTTCGAAAGAGTTTGATGGTGGTGCATTGATGCTTACAGGAGCAAACAGTGCAGCTGGTTTGCGTTCCATGCCTATTCGTTATCTGATTTTGGATGAAGTGGATGGTTATCCTCTCAGTGTGGATAACGAAGGTGATCCGGTGATGATTGCGGAAAAGCGTACCTCGACCTTTGTACAACGAAAGATCTTTAAATTGTCCACGCCGACACACCGTGACACAAGCCGTGTAGCCAAGGATTTTGTGCTAGGAGACCAGCGATATTACAACGTGCCTTGTGATGCATGTGGT
>NZ_JBHIPT010000125.1:0-1183 GCF_042196205.1 Bartonella sp. AP21QHHD
AGCAAAAGCCATGTTGGGTTCTGTCACGGGTGGCGCTGTGCAATTAAGTCAAGCCAATCCAAAACATCTGGTCATTTGTGAAGGCATTGAAACCGGTCTGGCTCTGCTGTCTGGGTTGTTATCAGAGCCCGTTGATTTATGGGCGTCCCTTTCAACCCATGGCATGATGCATGTGAATTTACCTCCTACAAAAGGGCGTCTGACAATTGCAATGGATGGCGATGAGGCTGGTCGTAAAGCAGGTTTTACCCTCGCTGCACGTGCCTATAGACAAGGCTTTGAGGTCTTTATCATGCAAGCCCCCTACGGTCTAGATTTCAATGATGTTTTGATACTGAAAGGTATAAATAAATGAGAGAGAATAAAAACAATATTGTCGATACCAACAATCAAAATGTTTCATGCAATGATAACGATAATGTTTTTTTTAATGATAAGACTTGTTTAGAAGCCATTCCTTATGAAATCGCATTGCAACAAAATGGTTGGGGGGAATTGCAACCGATTAATACGGCTCTCTTACCCGTCGAGCCTTTTAGCTTATTACAGTTGCCAACGCCATTAATGGACTATGTTTATGACGTTGCGGATAGCCAACAAGCCCCTATGGATTTTATTGCTATCTCTGCTCTCTGTGCTTTGGCTGCTGTGATTGGCAATGGCGTGCGGATTGCCCCAAAACAACATACCAATTGGAAAATTGTTCCTAATCTCTGGGGTGCCATTGTGGGGGAACCTTCGACCATGAAAACAGGTACCATGGACGCTGCTTTAGAACCTCTCTATGAATTTCAAGATGAATGGCATCAAGAGTGGGTAAAGAAGAAAAAACAGCAAGAAACAAAAGAGATTCTTAGTGAATTAGATAAACGAGAAAAGAAAAAACAAGCCTATAAAGCACTCAAAGATCAAGACGAAGAACAAGCCCTTGCTCTTCTTTCACAAACTCTTGAACACAAAGAAAGTGAGGAAGATGACAGTTCTATAAAACGCCGTCTTATCGTCAATGATGTGACCGTTGAAAAGCTTGGGGAACTCTTAAAAGACCCCCCCGTGGTCTCTTGTTGGTTCGTGATGAATTAGCTGGTTTTTTATCTAATCTGGCAAGAAAGGAATATCAATCAGACCGTTCTTTCTATCTAACAGCTTTTAATGGCAATAAGTCTTACACCTATGACCGTAT
>NZ_JBHIPT010000126.1:0-2048 GCF_042196205.1 Bartonella sp. AP21QHHD
ATTGTACCAAAACTTATCCCTATTTTTGATGGGGATGCTTTGGTACGAGCGGCGTGGGGTGGACGAGGGTCTGGAAAGACAAGATCATTTGCATTGATGGCTGCTTTAAAAGGCTATCAATTTGGTATGCAGGGGATATCGGGGACCATTCTTTGTGCACGTCAGTTTCAGAATTCTTTGGCAGAAAGTTCATTGGAGGAGATTAAGCGCGCCATTGAAGCGCACGACTTTTTAAAGGACTATTACAAGGTTGGGGAATCGTCGATTAAGTCGATAGATGGTCGCGTAGCCTTTCAGTTTTCTGGTCTTGACCGTAATATTGCGAGCATTAAATCGATGGGGCGCATTTTGCTTTGTTGGGTTGATGAGGCAGAGCCGGTAACAGAGACGGCTTGGCAGACGCTTATTCCAACGTTGCGAGAAGAAGGCGAGGGGTGGCGAGCAGAGTTATGGGTGACATGGAACCCGTTGCGAGAGAATGCCCCCGTTGAGAAGCGGTTTCGCTTTTCAGACAATGAGGCAATCAAGCGTGTGGAGATTAACTGGTCAGACAATCCGAAGTTTCCCAAGATCTTGAATGAAGCGCGGCTTGATGATCTGAGAAACCGCCCAGAGACCTATAAGCATATCTGGGAAGGGGCTTATCTTACAGCGGTTCAAGGCGCTTATTATCAAAAGGAAATGTTGGCAGCCGAGCAAGAGGGGCGGATAGGGCGTGTTGCTCGTGATCCTTTAATGCAGATACGCGCCTTTTGGGATATTGGGGGGACAGGCGCCAAGGCAGATGCCACGGCGATATGGATAGCACAGTTTGTGGGGCGAGAAATTAGAGTGCTTAATTATTACGAAGCACAGGGACAGCCATTATCCGAGCACATAGGCTGGTTACGTCAGAATGGCTATGAGAAGGCATTGATGGTTCTCCCCCATGATGGTGCAACAAGAGACCGTGTACACAATGTGAGTTTTGAGAGCGCTCTTAAACAGGCAGGCTTTCAAACAAAAGTTATCCCTAATCAGGGAGCAGGGGCTGTTAAGATACGTATAGAAACAGTCCGCCGTGTTTTGCCTTCTGTTTGGTTTAATGAGAAGACGACAGTAGCAGGACGTAAGGCACTGAACTGGTATCACGAGAAATGGGATGAGAAGCGTAATATTGGCTTAGGAGCAGAGCATGATTGGTCCAGTCATGGGGCAGATGCCTTTGGACTGATGTGTATTTCATACAAACCACCAAAAGAAATACAAAAGCGACCAGCTTATAGCGGCAGAACGGAATATGAGAGTACCTCATGGATGGCAGAATGATGCATGATGATGAACGTTTAGAGAAAGACAGCAATGTATCTGATCTCTCTCATGAAGGTTTGTTTCGTAAGCTTGTGAGCTGGTACAAAGAAGATGTGGAGCATGTGAACAAATGGCGTGAACATGCGCGGGAGGATTTTGGTTTTTACAATGGTGATCAATGGAATGAAGAAGATTTATCGGCGTTAAAAAAGCAACGCCGCCCCGTTATGACTTTTAATCGTATTGCTCCGCTTGTGAATGCTGTTGTGGGTTCAGAACGCAACAATAAGCGAGAAGTGCAATTCATTCCTCGTCAAATAGGGAAGGCATTGCCAAGTGAATTGCTTACAGGAGCAGCAGAATGGTTTCGCGACATGGCACATGCTGAATATGCAGATAGTGATGCTTTCCAAGATGCTGTCATTTGTGGAATGGGGTGGACTGATACCCGCCTTGATTATGAGAACAGCCTCGATGGTGAACCGGTCATTACGCGTTTAGATCCTTTAAAAATGGTCTGGGATAGTGCGGCAGTGCAACCGAATTTAACCGATGCACAACGTTTGTGGTATGTAGACCGCAAGCCGTTAGAAGTAGCTAAGCAGATGTTTCCCAAATCTCATTGGACAGAGCTGAGTGCAGATTGGGCAAGGGATGGGAGCTCTCATGAAGGTGTTCACCATAATGATCTTGATTATTACAGTGATGAAGGGAGCATTGATGTTGAAAACGGTCGTCGGATGGTCACGCTTGTTGAA
>NZ_JBHIPT010000127.1:0-2518 GCF_042196205.1 Bartonella sp. AP21QHHD
ATAACCATAGGTCCCACGGCGAAAATCAGAGCGCAAACTTTTGGAAAGGTCGGTAATCGCTTCAATGGCTTCAAGGCTTTTCCGTTCAGGCAACTGATCAAAATCAAGTTGAAAGGAATTCCACCATGCTCGCCCAGTCTAGGCGGGTTGAAAGCGTGCCGAAATCCCTAGCCATTCAAGCCCCAACTCTATTGCCGCAAGGGAGCCGCGAATATTTTGCCATGCAAGACCCTGATCAATTAAATCATAAAGGTTAGAGAAATAAGGGTTTAATTCTTGTAAGCCATATTCGTCTATTAAAAAGGGCAACCAAGAAGGCGGACGCGTAATAAATTTCGCGCGGGGGATTTCTTCGAGTGCCATTTTAACGTGAGGGTCAAGAGCCATTGCTTCTGCAAAACAACGTTCAAACAAGCTCGAATTTGGGGGCAAAAGTGAGGAAAGCATCAATAAGCACGCCCCCGTTCAGACAAGACAATATCCCCTAGTGCGACGGCTTCATCCGGTGCGACCAAAATATCCTCACAAGGTTGCGTTATGTTCACATGGTGCACACCCTCAACCATCAAGCGACTGAGTATCCAACTTAAAGACAAATCACGCCCAAGCCTTTGCGCACGCGCCCATTCTGCTCTTAAATTCTGCTCTGCTCTTTCCAAAACAAAGGAGCCTTCATCCGGTAACAACCAAAAATCAGCAGAAACATTGATCATCCGCTGTACCGCGCTTTTCACAAAGATGTGGTCATTGGTCATTTTAACATGGGGGGCATCAAGGGCGGCTTGCACCTTTGCAATTAAAGCCTCATCAGCCACCCCTGAAGGGCTGTCACTAAAAAGCGCAACATGAATAAGCGGGCTTTTACCCTCACGATAAACAAAAGCATCTTTGACATGGATATCACTGGAGAGCGCAAAATATTGATAACGTGGCGCTGTGCCCCCTGTGGAATGTCCTTGTCTATTCAAGCGAATGCGGCGGCGAAACCGCTCATCATCTTCATCCAAAAGGCGCGTGACCCCATGAAAATCCCCCAAATGGTCTAAACTTGTTCCACGGGCAAATGTGAGTAAATTGTCTCGCGCTACTTCATTAATCCGTTGGCGCAACAGCAACTCTTCATAAGCAGCCGCTTGTAATTGAATGACCACCGGATCATAGGCGGTCTTTTCCACATTATAAGGAATATGATGGGCTGCAAAAAGCTCAGTCAAACGCGTGATCTTTTGCTCTAAAATTGCTTCAACAGAAAGCTCTTCAATAATTTGTGGCAAAGGAATCTGTGAAAAGGGTAAATGTTCAAGCTCTGCCATAAGAGACCTCTAAAGGAAAATGCATCTCTTGCCCATGGGACCAATCCCCCAAATGGCCATCGGGATAAAAAATACCCGTTAAAACAAAATGGAATGTTCCCTCACGCGTTGCTTTAGTCAGATCAATCCTTTGCAATGAGAACCCAGGCTCTCCACATTCTGGATCATCAAGCGCGCAAGCAATAGCTTGATAAAGACGTAAGATTGTTGCAGGATCAGCATTGGCGTCTTGGAATTCTCTGACATCACACCCATAATGGCGACGCAAAACCCGTGTTCCTACCCTTGTCATTAAACATTTATGGAGTGATTGTTGGCAATGCGCAAAGCCATACAAGAGAGAGCCATCCTTTTCGCTCATCCCGCACCGCATGCTTTAAGCCCCTTTGCTTGTCTTTGTGGTAGAAACCGTTGGGGTCGCCGCAACAACAGGGGCTGGTTTTTCAGCAATCTGACCAAGCAGCAAAGGGTATTTTGCTGCCTCTTCACTTAAACAAATTTCCTCACCCTTGCCCGGTGAACGCTTGCCTGCAACAAAATCGGCATTGGTTAAAATAACATAAGTGTTCTCACGCATCATAAAACTCCTTTAAAGGGGGGAAGAGGTTGTGGAAGGGCCCATTTTGACCCCACCGTGTTTATGGCTTGCGCCAACAGATTTTTGATTATGCTGTAAATCTTTTGCTTCAATCTGCACACTGCCCGTTAATTCAACACGGGTTGCTTGATGAGAAAGCACCAAACCTTTTTCACTCAAATGGATTTGGTTTTCCCCATGGGAGAGAATAAGTTCATCTTTTGTCATTCGCAAAGCGCCACCGGCATAACACAGAGCAAGCTCTCGCGGCGAGCGTGCGGGATTAGGCGCATCCTCACTATAGCTATCGCGCACCACCAGAGAAGCAGAACCAATTTCGCCATGGGGGTTCAACAACCGCACCGGGTCACCAACATGGAGGGGCATATTGCTTGAGAGAGCGCCAGAAGCTTCTTGCGCTTGTAGCCAAGGCGATAAAACCGCTTGTCCATTGGCACTCTCAGAGAAAAGTTTCACCCGCACCCTATGGCCATCAACTTGCACAACCCGCCCGATCATGTGCTGGTTGGCAAGACAGCGTTCAAGCGCATCAAGACGCTTCATGATTTGTCGAAAGGTATCACTTAAGAGATGTGCATCATTCATGCCCCCACCTCATTGTCCCATG
>NZ_JBHIPT010000128.1:0-2777 GCF_042196205.1 Bartonella sp. AP21QHHD
TATCAAAGACTTTAACTGTAAAAGTAGGAGCACTCCAGTTTCCATCTTTATAACCAGCATCACCGCCAAAATAGCCTGCAACGACATTGCTCATGGAATAAAGTTGAGAACCATTTATCGCATCAGTGGATACTGCTGTAATCGAACCAGCCTTAACGCCGGAAAGAGTCCGTGCCGCATTATCAACGTTTGCAATACTTACNAATAAAGTTGAGAACCATTTATCGCATCAGTGGATACTGCTGTAATCGAACCAGCCTTAACGCCGGAAAGAGTCCGTGCCGCATTATCAACGTTTGCAATACTTACTTTAGTTCCTCTTACTTTTCTACCAATGGTAATAAGTCCTGCTGTATCTTGCGCAACAAGCTTATCACCCACCACATTTTTAATCTCTTTATTAATATTTACAAAAGAATCATTCACACCAGCAAAGGCATCTGCGACATTATTATATTTTTTCTTAGTCTCCTTACCATTTTTATCAAAGACATTAACTGTAAAAGTAGGAGCACTCCAGTTCCCATCTTTATAGCTAGCACCACCGCCAAAAGACTTCGCAACCCCAGCGCCCAATTTATAAAGCTGGGAACCAGTGATTGCGTGATTCGATGTTGCGCTAACCAAACCATCACGAACACCAGTAATAAACCGCGCCTCATGAGAATTATTTGCAACGTCTACTATATAACCCCTTTTGTTCGCACCAATGGTAATAAGCCCTGCTGCATCTTGCTTAACAATCATATCAGACAAGATTTTATCAATTTTATTATTAATTTCTCTCTGATATATCCCCCAAACATTTCCCCAACCCGCAAACGCATTATCAATGGCTGTTCCAACCTCAAACTTAATAGTTTTTCCTATATTAAGTTTAAAATTGCTGAATTCATTCTTTACACCTCTGAATGCACTATTTACCCCTACAAACGCAGATCCAACATCTCTATACACGTTACCGTCAATTACATAGGTTGGCGCAACACTTTTAAGTATATTTGCACCACCACCAAAATACTCCGCTACATTACCCCACTTATCACAAGCAGAAACAGGAGAAGCATTTGATAAAAAGACAGCTACTGACACTAATGAAAGCGTTTTAATAAAAGGCAATCGATAAGACGAGCAAGAATTTTTTAAATTACTCACTGCTAGCGTGTGTGGTGTGGTATATATTTTTTTCATAATAAATCCTCTAAGTAAGAAAAAGATATTAAAAACATTAAAAAGACATATTCCGGTGCTACTAGGCTCCAGAGATTGTTTTTTCTTGTTTTATAAAAGATTAGGGTTGTCATAATGCGGAAGAGGACTATCTAAGATCTCAATGAGATAGAAGTCGACGTTGATCGATAGTCCAATTAATAAGGTTTTTGTTTATCCCCCTTTAAGGAGGGGTGTTTTCTTTTAGCAGAGCTTTTAAATTTAAAGGTGAAGAAAGGTGAACGAAGTATAGAAAAAACATGTTTGCGTACTATTATTTAGGTGTTGTGTGTTTAAGAGGCAATAAAGGATGTTTATTGCGGAAGGGAGTTAAGTTGTTTGATGAGTGACTTAGAGCGTTTTTTGTAGGGTTGCGCTTTTGTTGTGAGAATAAGCGAGGTACCCTCGAGCTTTGGATTTATATCTCTCAAAACTTTTTGAAATAAAATGATAGTGATAGTGTGATTTTTTCATGATTTACTGCACCCCGCTTTGCAAAAAGATTCTTAGTATCTTTTAACCAACTTTTCACATTCTTACAGACTATTTAAAAAATAGCAAGAAAAAAATGATTTAAATTATTTTTTATTAATGTGTCTTTCTGATTTATGAAATAATTCTAAAATTCATAGCCTCATTGTCTGCACTTTAGGTTTTTATAAAAGTGCTGGTGCATTGTTATGCTTCAAATATCCCTATTTTGATCAAAGTGAGTCTTATTTAATTATTCCGGCTGCTGCATACAAAGATAATAATAAACATAGTAAAAATGAGATTTTTTATTTCTTTAAGCATACCCCCCAATGGATATTTCTATTAATAAAGTTATAAACCGTACAGTTTTAAAATATTGTGCGATTGCGCACTCTATTAATTTATATGAAGGCATCACTCTGCATTTGTAAATTTTTTTTGTTAAAACGCTTCAATGTAACTAAAATCAGTCCTACTAAGATATTACTACAAAATACATTGTTATAAAACTTTATAAGTATACTACTCTATGAATTTCTGTGTAAAATATCACTTCTTTATAAAATGTTTACCCTTGTCTGATGAGACAAGAAGGAAAAACTCCCTTAAAAATAAATATCAATTACTCAAATAATTCTTTTTGGAGATGATAAATGATTTTTTCATATAAAATTTCACAATAAAAAATATATTTTTACTCGAAATACACCCTTATTTTTTATTGCTATTCATTTATGATGAAAATAACTTTCCTTCCCTTTAAATGGCACATGTAACGCATTTGATAAGAGAAGGAAAATTTATTTCGAATTTTCTATTGTTAATTCAGTGTTACCCTAAATCCAGCACCTACACCCCAATGTCCCCCAGCACTCGTTGCAGATACGTTAGAGCGAAATCTTCCATTTTCAGACATATAACCAGCTCCAATAGCAAGTGCAGATTGACTGCGCCATACACCCGTACCAAGTGAAAAACTTAATTTTCCCGGTGTATCGTCATAGCTTAAATTAGACACCGCTAGACCAATAGCAGCAGCTTGTCTTGCTTCCTTGCGAACATCCTCAATAGCATAATTCAATGTCTCAAACTTC
>NZ_JBHIPT010000129.1:0-7499 GCF_042196205.1 Bartonella sp. AP21QHHD
TTTTTTTGCACGTGCATTGGTTTCTTCGGTAAAGGTTTTAATGGTCTGCGTTGAAGTCTTGTCTATTGAAACATTAAACCCTAACTTTTCTTTCACCCAATTAGGCATCCAACTGGTTAATTTCTTCATCATATTGCCAAAACCGTTATACAGATCATCCCATTTGCTTTTGATGCCCTCCCAAAGCCCATTAATAAGATTGGAGCCTATTTCCATTAAATCGACACCAAACAGCCATTCAATGAGTTCATTGATTTTTTTCGAAATCCAAGAAAGTGGTGAAAAGTTTTTAAAGAGCGTCAAGAGGTTATTGAAAACGTTACTACATAAGCTCGCAAAAGAATTCCACAAGTTGCTTATGAAGCTTACTACCGTATCCCAATTTTTGTAGAGCAGATATCCAACTCCAACAAGGGCTGCAATGCCGCCAGCGATCCAGCCGATAGGTGTGGTCATGATTGCGATACCAAGCGATATAAAAGCAGAACTAACGGCAGTTATTGCTGGAATGAGTGAAGCTACAAGAGATAGTGCAAGACCCGCAACTGCAGAAGCTGCCGGTACCATTGCCGCAATGAATGCTCCGGTAAGAACTGCTCCAACCGCGGCTAAAGATGCAGCTACCCAGCCATTGAGTTCATCCCAATATTTATAGAGTGCGGCAAGTACCGCGATACCCCCAATTAGCCAACCGATAGGTGTGGTCATTATAGTATAGCCAAGCGTGACAAACGCTGCTCCCGCTGCGGCTAATGCGGCAATGAGTGGACCAAAAATGAAGGAACCAAGTGCTACAAGTCCTACCTTAAAGAGGGTTATTTCACCAATTAGAGGTTCTAGCCATTGGAACCATACTTTAATCCTCTCTGTGAGATCACTGATACCTTTTCTTAAATCAGAGGTAGGATTAAGCAAATCATTAAAGACTTTTCTTAAGGTTTTCGCCCAGCTCGCAACGGTTGTTTGAATGAGGTCGCGGTTTTCATCAATCAGGCGAGAAAAACCGTCAATCATGTCATTGATCACGGGCATGAAACGCGCGCCAATAAAGCTCGCGATACCGCCTATTTTTTTCTTAAAGGCACCAAGCTTGTCACTCAAATCTGCTGCATAGCGTGCCACATCGGCACCTATCAGCCATTTTCCTTTCCGCGCCTTTGCAAACAGTTCTTTAATGGGTGCCATGCCTTGTGCAAGCATGGTCGCCATTTCTTTACCATCGCCCCCAAACAGCAGAGCGGCAATATGCTGCCTTTGTGCTTGGCTTTTCATCTTACTCATCTTGTCGGTAATTTCTTCTAACAAGACAGAAGTGGATTTGAGTTTTCCAGAAGTGTTTTTGACAGAAATGCCAAGCGCTTCAAAGCCCATCATGCCTCTTTTTTGTCCGGCATATGCTTGTGCTGAACGCCTATTTAAAACCGCTAAGGATTGTTGAAAAAGTTCGGCAGAAGTGCCTGAATTATCGGCTGCATCACCCCATAATTGAAGTGATGCAACACTCATATTTAAATGGTGTGATGCGTGATAAAGACTATCGCCCAGATGCATGGTTTTCATGGTGAGGGCGGCTACACTTGCCACAAGACCACCACCAGCAAGTCCTAAGACACCGGTAAAGACAGAAGCACGACTTGCCGCTGTGCTAAGAGCACCTTGAACACCATGAAGACTTTTTGTCATGTTTTGTACAGCAGCAGAAAAGCGCACAATACCCAAACTATGTGATAATTTTTTTGAAAGTGTATCGAATTTCTTTTGTACACGTTTAAGAGGCGCGGTGAGTTTATCTTCAAGAGACAATTTCACCTTTGCATCAGCAACTTTTTCACTCATTTTGTTTTACACCTTTCTGCTGCTTGTTTTCGCCAGAATATGAGTTCTTGTAGTTCCATTTCCATCATGTCTGAAAGGGACCAATGGAACACAATGGCAATATCGGCTATGAGTTTAGCGGCGGTTTCCCAGTCGAGGTATCCCGCCGTTTGATAAAAGACTCCAAAATCTCTCCAATGCTTGACAAATCATTGATGTCGAGTTCGCTGATAGCCTCATGCGGCCATTCAGAAAGACGTGCGATCATAGCAATTGTTTGCTCTACGCCTTCTTTTTTGTCGATTGCTTGCACATCTTTTGTTTTGGGGCGCCGTAAGGTAATTGTGGTGTGCTCTTTTCCTTCAAAAGTAACAGGTATCAATAATTTATGTGTAATGCTTGTTTGGACGGTCATTTTTATAATCCTATATTGTTTTTATGGTCTGCGAGTTGATTGACGCCATTGAATTTTCTCACCAAGTTGAGGACGTCTATCTCAACGATTTCAACGTCCTTCTGGACATATTTGAAATACTGCAATGTGAATGTAGCCGTAGAAGTTGCTTTGCTGCCCGGTTGCCATTCTGCCATTTCAAAGCCTTTGCAAAGTCCTCTCATGGTAATGACAACACCTTCTGCGGGTGTGCCTTGCGCTTGCATTGAACTTCGTAATGAAATGTCGACATCTGTGCGCCCCAACAGTGCCATCAATTCTGGAGAGCAATCAGAAATGGTCATGCTAAGTGTGAGGGTTTCAAGACCAAGGTCAACTTCAATAGAGCTATCCATGCCACCACCGCGATAACTTTCAACGACCAAACTCAAATTCGGTAGGGTGACACTTTCACATTTTGCTTGATAGGGAATACCGTCGACAAAAATGTTAAAATACTTCAAAACTCTTGGTAATACGGGTACGGTCATTAAAAGATCTCCTCTAGGTAATCATTGATGATTTGTGAACGGAACGTGATGTGTTCTGCGGGTGTTGTGGGGGTAAATTCCACATTGAAATAGACTTTTCCACTTTCAATAGCGCTTGCTGTATTAAGCTCTAGATCAGGCGTACAGCGCCCACCAAGAATGGCGCCTTGTGCTTTTAAATCACGCAAATAGGCATTGACGCTTTCACTGACATCATTCATGTAGGTCTTTTTGATATTGCGGTCGACAGCCCATAGATGTCCGCGCAAAATGGCGTCATTGATCATATCTGCGGTTCTCACCACCGATAAGAAAGCAAACTTTGTATCGCTTGAAAGGGTGCGATTACCCCAAAGACGATAGCCGTTTTCACGAATAATGGTTGTGATGTTTTGTTCGTTAAGAAGGTTGGCGCGGCTTGATCGATCACCAATGGAAAAATCAATGGGGCGTGCAATACCAACAATGCCATTGATCACTTTGTTTGAAGGGGAATGCCAAAAACCATGGGTAAAATCCGTTTTAGCAATGACACCTGCAACCGCTGCACTTGCTGGCTGTTCTATGATCTTTCCATCACGATTCACCTTTACAAACGGATCAATAAGAATGGCGCGTTTTGAATCAAAATCCTTTGCTGTGCTAAGAGCGGCTTCATCTGTTGTGTTGGGTGCATCAAGCACCACAATAGCACGCAGACGCTCTGCAATGCCAATGAGTTCTGCTGCTACAGGATTAGAGGTTGTACTGATTTCGGCTTTGGCTGTCGCTCCAGTGCCATCCCCTTCAATCGTCACATTTGGGGCGGTTTGATAATCAAAGCCACTGTCCTTAATGACAACAGAAGTTACTTTTCCATCTTTCAGGATTGCTTCTGCTTCTGCCCCGCCGGCAATTTTAACGGTTGCTTGAGTGTAACCGCTTCCTTGGTTTATCACATCAATCTTGCTAAGACTTATAGGGCGTTTGTGTGTAAAGCCTGGAGCGATGAGAATGCGTGGTGTTTGTCCCACAATGGACCCCGCTCCAATCAAAGCATGGACGCCTTCATAAGCGCCATTTGCATTCACACCACCTAGAACATTGGTGAGTGTTGCATTTTCATTGTCACCTTCGTTCACACGCACGACAACAACAATAGCTCCCACTTGCTTGAAAATAAGATCAAGGGCATTGGGTAAGGTACCTTGACGCTTACCCGTTTTATCCAGTTTAGCTGCTTGTGAAAGAGAGCCTGTTACCAAAACTGGCGTATTAAGGGGAAATGCTCGGTCATCGGCATCAGGTGCTGTGCCAACAATCCCGATAACTGCCGATTGTACCGCGCGAAGGGGTCTGGTGCCGTCGTCAACCTCGACAACTTCAACACCGTGTAGAAAACCTGTTGCCATACTTTATGCTCCTTTAAATAAGTGGTGAATGAAAATGAATGGGAAAAATGAGAGGTAAAAAGCCGCTCTTGAGAAAGGTTTGTTTTCAACAAGCACTTTCTTTTTATAAATATCTTGACTTAGTCCCAAAATGGTACTAAGATTGATAAAAATCAGGATACACTTATGAAAATTGTTAAAATCTCCACACTTCAAACTTTTTGGGCTCGATATCCTGATGCTGAACAACCGTTAAAAGCATGGGTAGATGAAGCTAAAAATGCGCAGTGGCGTTCTCCTCATGACATTAAAGAGAAGTATAAAAATGCAAGCATATTAAAGAATAATCGTGTTGTTTTTAATATTAGAGGCAATGATTATCGTTTAGTTGTTTCAATCTTTTATCCAGCAGGTTGGCTTTATATAAAATTTATAGGGACACACAAACAGTATGATGCAATTGATGCTAATACTGTAGAACTAAAGGAATTTAAGAAATGAATATCAAACCACTTCGCACTGAAAGAGATTATCAAGAAGCTTTAGAAATTGTGTCTGCAATGTTTGACAATCAACCTAAAGAGAATACTCCAGAATTTGATCAAATGGAGGTTCTTGTGTTGTTGATTGAAGCGTATGAAGCAGAACACTATCCTGTTTCTCCTCCTCACCCGATTGAAGCTATTAAATTTAGAATGGAACAAATGAACTTAAGTGCTAAAGATCTCGTTCCTGCGATTGGTCATTTAAATCGTGTTTATGAAATCTTGAGTGGTAAAAGAAAATTAACACTGCGCATGATTAAAAACTTGCACCAACAGTTCAATATTCCACTAGAAAGTCTGATAGCTTAGGTTTTATACTAATTTATTTTTTTGAAAGATTTTTAAGGGGTTTCAAAAGGTCGTCAAAGATCATTTAAAGATCCTTTAATATGTATTATTTCTCGTTTTAGAAATCGCAATTTGAGATGATCAACTCTTTAGCTGGAATCGCATTATTTGAGGCGTTACACGAATAAAACGTGTTTACCTTTTTAAAGGTAAATTGACTGAAGGTTTTTCGAACTTCTGGCACATCATTGAGAGACAGAACAAACTTTCCCTTTAATTGTGCAAACAGTGTGGACATCGTCTGGTAATCCTCTCGCTTAAACAAATCCTTGCCATAGCAATTCTCAACGCCCCAATAAGGTGGATCAAGGTAAAACAAGGTCGTTGGCCGGTCATAACGCCTGATAAAATCAAACCAATCTAAATGTTCAATAGTGACACCTGATAAACGCCGGTAAATAAGCTTTAAGAACCCTTCAAGTTTGAAAGAGTTAAACCGTGCACCACGGTGGGGATCAACTCCAAAGGTACGCTTTGCCACCTGCCCACCAAAACTCAACCGCTGTAGATATAAAAACCGCAAAGCTCGCTCTAAATCCGTAAGCGTCTTTGGATCTTGTAACGTAAAACGTTGAAACGCCTCACGGCTGCTAATCTGGAACTCCAACAGATCCATAAAAGGGTGATAATGGCGTTGCAACACCCGAAAAAAAATTCACCACATCGCCTGAGCGATCATTGATGACTTCATATAAGGGAATCAATTTCCGCCTAAAGAATATTCCTCCCATGCCAACAAAAGGTTCGGCATAAGTGCGATGGGGAATGCCTTCAATGATTTTGATAATGGTTTTTGCCAACTTGATTTTGCCACCAACATAAGCGGCAGCTGGTTCTATAGGATCAATAGATTTTAATTTTTCTTTACAAAGTGTATCCATCATTTTTTAACACTCTTTCATCTATAGTAGCCATCTTCTCACTGTTTCCAAGTGATAAGAAGTGGCTGCGATGTTAAGTTGTGTTACATCGGGCGGGTGTTTCTCAAACTGTTCCCGTTGGCTGGACTACCAGCCCAGCCTCTATTTTTTCTTTCTTTCTTTGGTTTGGAGTTTCTAGGATAATTCCTGTGATATATCTGCTTGATTTCTCATAGCGATAGGTTATCAGAGCGGCTTGCCAAGAGCTGTTGATCTCTTTACAAATTTTTTGGAGTAAAAGAGGGGATTAGCCATGATTTCGGGGCATCCCTCTAGAGATAAAGAATGACTTCACTACAGTGCAGCAGAGACTATTCACTTCTATTGTCATCTTGCTCTCCAAATTAATGAAGAGACCATAACAATCATCTACACTCTCTCATAAGACTGACACTGTCAGTCAAAAAGCCCTTTAAAAGGGCTTTGAAAGAGCGATAAAAGGACTTAAAAACATGTAAGCCAGCTTATACAACAGCTATCCATTTGACTTGTGTCATATCTTGGTTACTTGTGCATCCATTTATTCTTTCCATAATCTTATAAGAACAGCGCCATCAGCACCAGCACCGCTGTAATGCCCATCCCCGTTAGCACCAGCACCTCCACCCCCAAAACCACGCCCTGCTTTTCCTGAAGTATGGTAACCATCTCCCGTTCCTCCAGCGCCACCCCTTGATGTATCGCCCCCAGCATCACCTCCGTTACCACTCATTTCTGCATCAATTCCTTTCGTTCCAGCATAACCATTTCCGCCTTTGGCAAGTCCTAAGAGACCATCTGTTGCCCAACCAAAGTTCCCGCCAACTCCTCCAGTACCACCAGAACCTGAGTAACGGGATGATGGGCTGGAATAATAAGCACCTCCACCACCTTTTCCTCCTGTAGCTGTCATAAAATTTTTGCCAACGGTTGTTGTGCCTCCAGAATTTCCTGTCGCACCATGCTTTGCAACAGAAGTTCCTCCTTTACCAATGATGATATCCTCATGCCCGTTTAAACTGGCTTTATAGCCGTACCACACGGAACAACCTCCACCTCCTCCACCGCCGCCTAAGCAATAAGACCAAGAGCAACCACCACTACCGCCGCCACCCCAGGCTGTAATTTCGACTTTGGTTTTATCCGTGACCCAGTTGGGCCATTCAATTTTCCCATCTTGCGTATAAAGCAATTCAGCATCGGCAATAATGAGTTTATTAATCAAATCTTTTTTGATGTTTTTAATTTCCTGCTTGAGAATATCTATTTCTGATTTCGTATAAACAAGTTCTCCATCGACTCTCAAAGGTCCTTTAAGTGAGCTTCCGCTTGTACTTAAGTTAGTGATCATTTTGTTATTATGGGTAATATTCAATGATGTGTTTCCCAACAGTTCTAAGCCACCACTCATAGTGACTTTGCTGGTAAATTTATTATAATTCTGCCATTCATTGGGGCTGGCTAAACGACCATAGCTTGTGAGATCTTCGTTGATCTTAGCTCTAAAATCATCAAGTCCCACAATATCTTCGGTTTTATGTTGATGAGAACCAAGCAAAGATACAGCACTGCCAAAGGTGAAGTTATTATTGCTTGAT
>NZ_JBHIPT010000130.1:0-2971 GCF_042196205.1 Bartonella sp. AP21QHHD
TCGGGATGGAGAATGTCCAATCTATGTTATGTATCCATTGGATAATTGCGAATATTACGCCAGTAATTTTTATGAATTCCTATGCAAAAGAATTAAAGTACACGCGGGAGTTGAGATACCTGAAGGTGATCAACCGATTGAAAAGATTGAGCACACTCCCACTCCGCAACCTGTACCTTTTTACAAGAGTTTTTGGAAAAAACTATGGAGGAGGGGCAATTGATAGGGGAAATATGGAGCGTTACGCAAGTTTTGAGGATCATCTATGAAAACCTATACCTTAGCTGATGTTGCAGTATTAATTGATAAAGTGAATAAATATGATGATGAGATTATCAATTTGGGTAGTGAAGATGATGAAGAGAATGAAACAGATGATCTACAGATTGAAAAGGCGGAGAAAACTCTCGGCGTACAATTCACATCCTCTTACAAAGTTTTTTTAAAAAAATATGGAGGAGGAGAAATTGGTGGTGAAGAAATTTATAGCCTTTATGGAGATTGTGGGGAAGGTATTCCTGCTGGTGATATTGTTTACCAAAACTTACTCGATAGAAAACATGGTTTTGCGACACCAGAACAGCTCGTTGTGAGTTATGATCTTGATGAAACCTTTTATTTTGATTATACGCAGTTTAGGGATGGAGAATGTCCAATCTATGTCATGTTTGCGGATGAGGAGTCCGAATATTACGCCAGTAATTTTTATGAATTCCTATGCAAAAGAATTAAAGTACACGCGGGAGTTGAGATACCTGATGGTGATCAACCGATTGAAAAGATTGAGAACACTCCCACTCCGCAACCTATCCCTTTTTACAAGAGTTTTTGGAAAAAACTATGGAAGAGGTGAAATTGATAGTGAGGAAATATATAGTCTTTCTAGAGAGCCTAAGTATTACATAAGTAATTTTTATGTAAAAGAATTACAGATCATGCTGGGGGAATGATGATGCAAACCAAAGATGTCACAGAGATTTTAAAAAGACTGGGCTGGGAGCCTTATCGTGATAACGTGGGGGATACTTTTGCGCATTATCATCTTCCTGACCGCATTGTGGGCATAGGCTATGATATAAAAAATTATGGAGAGAGCGGCAAAGAGTTCCGGTTATCGGCTAAACTCACTACTGCTTCCTATTGCCTTGCTCGGGAATATTCTAGAGGTGAAAAATCACAGCGTAAATATGAAGATGTGCTGTTTTACGCGAAGGAGGATTTTAATGTTAAAGCTCCGGATCTTTCCGAAAGCCATATCACAACCGCTTTAAACAAAGTGATTGCATGGGCGCAAGCACAGGATATTGAAAAAAAGTTGTGCGAGGAAGCTACTAATCATTCTGCCGTTGCACAAGCATTACTTGGTGATATGGAGGCTTTAAGGAGTGATAGATCTACCCCAAAACTATCTGTGCCAGAATTTGCAGATTATAAAACAATGACATCGGATGATCGCCTGCTTTTTTTTGCACAGGCCTATAAAAATGGGGAATTAGACGATATTCTAATGCGTAAAAAGCCAAAAAAGCAACAGATGAGTCTCACAGCAGCAATGCGCGTTCTTAAAACACAAGGGTGGTTTTCTACGGAGCCTAGAAAAATGTGGTTGGTTTTGCCCGACCGCTTTATTCAATTTGATTTTGGTTTTATACGTCTTCATGATAATTACAATGTCCGTATTGAAGCTGAAATATCTAATGAAATTATTTCTGTAGCTTGTAAATATATTCACTATAGTGGGGAGTATCGGTGCATATCACCTACAAATACTTATAATTCTTTTAACACGATTGGGGGGGGGATTTTTAGTGGTTTTGATAAAGGCATTGATATTTGTGTAGAGACATTAGATGAGCAAGAGCTTATCAAAATCTCTGAGCGAATAATACAATGGGCACGTGCCCAAGATTTACAAGCATCAATAGAAAGCAAAACACGTGTTCAAAAGTATAGCTACAATATACGTATAGTCTGGCATTTAGCTTGTTTAGCATTGACAGGTCAAATTGATATCCTGAAATCTTATCAAAATTTTTTAGAAGCCGGTACGATTTCTGGACATTTAGAAGACCGTGAAGTGGAGAAGTATGTTAATCACGCAGTTCAATTTGCTGAAGAGCATCTGAAAATCTTTAATGAGCGAAAAGCCATAGATGATCGTCTTAGTTTGCAAGATTTGTCTTTTCTTAATACAGTTTCTGAAGACTTAAAAAGGATGGGGTGGACAGTTTATCGCGATAAGAACTATGATCGCAATGCTTATTTTGTAAGTAAAGACCGTATCATCAATATAATGTACAGTCTTCAAAGTGATGAAGAAGAGCCGATTGTTGTATTTAAGGCTTCGCTTTCAACACTTGGCTTTTCTACTGCTCATAGAGAGATGTTTCCTAGATTGCCCCAATATATAGCTCTCAAAGAGGCAGAAGAATTTTATACAGTTTCTAGTACTGAATTGGATGAAGGCAAGCTAAAGGAGATTTGTACAGATATACTTGAGTGGGCTGATCGGCAAAATGTCAATCAAATCATCTATGATTATGCCGCTTTGCCAACAAACAGTGAAGCTCACCTTGTGGCACGTCACTTTATAGCACTCATTCTGATTGGTGATATTGAAAAGCTCAAATTTTATAAGGAAAGTTTCAGGGCAAAGAACCATCTAGGCTTTGTGGAAGGTATCACGAAATATACGATTGACAACTCTCTTACTCTTGCACGGGGTTATCGAGCAGGTTTTCCGAAAAATGCACCGATTTTAAGCTTGGATGCGCAAACAGCATCTGTTGCTTCTAAAACAACTTCTGTTGAAGTGGCAGAAGAAGTAAATGAAGCGGATGACACTGATGATCGTCTCACCATGGAAAGTGCTCATGCACTTTTAAAAATCCTAGGCTGGTCAACCGAGAAAATCAATGAGAATGACCATATGGCAAGCTATCAATTGGCTGATCGTGAAGTAGACATTCTT
>NZ_JBHIPT010000131.1:0-3191 GCF_042196205.1 Bartonella sp. AP21QHHD
CAGAGATACGCAATACCCTTTCTCCCATTTGGCATACAAAGGCTGTAATTGCTCGAACAGCATTGATACGTCTTAATCTTTGTCTCAAACATGCGGCTGCATTAGGTGTAGATGTTGATTTACAAGCTGTAGAAAAAGCAAAAGCTCTCTTAGGAAAACAACGCCATAAGGTCACTAATAGACCAGCCATGGATTGGAGAGAAGTGCCGGCTTTTTATAAAACACTCTGTGAAGCATCAACTATAACACAACTGGCTTTGCGTTTGCTTATTCTGACAGGTGTTCGTACCAATCCTTTACGTCATATTCATAAAGATCAAATTGATGGGGATATATGGACCATACCTGCTGAAAATATGAAAGGCAAGCGTGATGCCACAACAGAGTTTCGCGTGCCTTTATCAACTGAAGCATTAGACATTTTAAAACAAGCACGATTGCTTTCTCGTAATGATTTCTTTTTTTCTGCTAAAGGTCGCGGTCCCCTCGCTGAGAAGTGTATGGCTCAATATATGAGAGACAATAAACTTGAAGCCTGCCCGCATGGTTTTCGCTCTAGTTTACGCGATTGGCTAGCAGAAACAACCGATGCCCCCTATGAGGTCGCTGAAACTATTCTAAGTCATACAGTAGGAGGACAAGTAGAGCGCTCCTATCGTCGCACTGACTATCTAGAACAGCGCCGTGTCTATATGGATAAATGGGCGGCTTATGTCACGGGTCAAACCTAAAATATGGGGTGAATAACCCCATTATCTGTGGATAACTTTAGCTCTCTTCTCTCTCATTCTCTCTCAATAAGACTCATAAATTATCACATTAGAAATTGTATAATAAAATATTGTTTTCTATGAATAAAACATCTTTCTAAATGAACCAAAATGTGGTTAATAAATGATTATGATTTGTTTTTGTTTTTATAGTGAAAGGATTTTAGAATGACAGAAAATGATATTCTTTTAACTGACCGTGAAAGTGCAAAATTGCTTCATATGAGTGTTTCAACATTCCGCCGTCATGTAACCAATGGCTCTCTCCCAAAACCTTTAAAATTTGGCTTTTTATCCCGTTGGTTACAATCAGATCTTTTGAATGTCATCGAGCAAGCAAAACAGCAACGTTATAACGACGCGGCATAAAAAAACCTTGTCACGTAAGGATGGACAAGGCTTTCTCAAGCTCATCAACCTGGTGCTTTATTTGGTGTAAATTCAAGGCTTTCTCTGCTGAAGCAAGACTTAAGGTTTGCATTCAAGTTGTTCTGAATGTTTTTTACAATAAGAGCTATTTAAGCGTCTCTCAACACTTCGCTGAGGCATGACAGCACCAAGACGACATATGGGAAGGTTGTCTGATTTATGGTTCTCACACCAATCTTGTATTGTAAAGCTAGGGCGAAAACCTGATTGCGCCATACACATTTCAATACTGGCAAATTGATTCAAATCTAGCGCCACAACCTTATTAAGGTCCGGTACTCCACATTCTAAAAGTATTTTATTTCTCCATAATGCTGGAGAAAGTGAGGGAATTGAGTTAACACATCCAGTGATACTTAACAGAGCTATACAACTCAATAGTTTTAAGATTTTCTTCATTATTCCCCTCTTTCAATGGATTTATTTACAATAAAAAAGCTCATAAGCCTGTTGATATTTCCTGTCACCGCTTCATTAAAACAACGGTGAACAATATTGAAATGTTGGATTGAGGGAACAGTCCCGCCATTCCAAGAGAAGGCAAGGATGGCGGATTGTTGATCATCACAAGCAAGACTTAAGGATAGCATTCATATTGTTCTGGATGTTTTTTACAAAACGGGCTATTTAAGCGCTTCTTGACACTGCGCTGTGGAACAACAGCACCTGGACGACAAATGGGCAAGTTTTCGGCTTTATGATTTCCACACCAGCCCCCCCCCCTATCATATTTATCATGGAAACCAGCTTGAATCATACAAGCTTCTATGGTTGCCCATGCATTGTTGCTTAAATTTCTGTTTTCTGGAAATACATCATAAGGAGCTGGCATTCCACATTCTAAAAGTGCTTTTTTTACCTCAAGCCGATCTGCTCCTGATTTCTCCCACACCGTGAAGTATCCTGCAGGAGGTTTATTAAACTGACATCCAGCTATACTTAACAAAGTTACAGCGCTTAATAATTTTAAAGTTTGTTTCATTTTTTCCTCCTTAAAGGGAATTGTACTCGATGGGAAAGTCCATATATATCTCGACATTTTGGACCCGCATCTCCAAGGCAAGTATGAGGATTATAAGGATTTTTGAACATATTCCATGTTTCTTTCCACCAGTTACTGCCAGCAGGTATTGTCTCATAAGTATAGCCATTGCCGCCAATCCATCGGCTTACAAAGTCATATCTATGCCCATCAAAACCAATAGTGGTTTGTTTGCCATCACTCACATAACCTAACAGACCGGATGCAACTAAAACATTAAAGGCTGGTCCATAGAAATTGATATTCGTGTTGTCGGCTATACCGTGCACACCTTCTTGTTTGAAAGAATACAGCATATTTCCCAATGTCATGGTACCACGGCTATGTCCATAAAGTTCTAACCCTGTAATACCATGGCTATACACCAAATCTTTTGCTTCTTGTGTTGAATTGGTCAAACCCCAAAAGTTATTTTCCATAAACTTCTGATAGCCCGCGACCAAAAGTTCTGAGATAGCAGAATCGGCTTGAGGGAACACAACAAAATAAAGCGGTGCATTTTTATCCTTCGCATGTTGAACCGCATAAACAGCGGCTTCCTCTGGTGGAGTAAAGATGCCATTAAAGGACACATGCACCTTGCCATCAGCACCCTCTTGTAAATGCTGCTTTTCTTCATCCGTTAAATAATGTGCGTGAGGTATTGGTTGTCCACGAGCGTCTGTGATATACTGTCCATTTGCATCTATTTCATAGATTATATTACCCTTTTCATCACGGTCGACCACGGCGATGGGGTGCTCTTTGATAAACATGGTTTTATAGGAGTCATCGCTGTATTTAAATCCTTCTTCCAACAATTGCGTTGCCATTTCGCGGTTTTCATGGACGATTTGTTCCAGCTTGCCTACATCGAGCTGTTGTACACCCTTATGGGCGCTAGCAGTATCCCGATTAAGGGAGGCTATGGCTTGCTCAACATCTTGCCCTGTTAATGCCTTCTGCCCTGC
>NZ_JBHIPT010000132.1:0-2032 GCF_042196205.1 Bartonella sp. AP21QHHD
TTTATCACGATAAACTGTCCAACCCATTTCTTTTAATTGCTCAGCAACCTTATTGAAAGTAATCAAAGCTTTCGGACCAAGGTGTGCTTCTGCTGCTTCTCGCTCATTAAGGATTTTCAGATGTTTTTCAGAAAATTCAACGGCATGGTTAACATATTTTTTTACTTCATTATCATCCAAATGTTCAGAAATCGTACCTGCTTTTAGAAAACTTTGATAAGATTTCAGGATATCAATTCGACCTGTCAACGCTAAACAAGCCAAATGCCAGACTATATCTATATTGTAGCTATACTTTTGAACACGTGTTTTGCTTTCTATTGATGCTTGTAAATCTTGGGCGCGTGCCCATTGTATTATCCGCTCAGAGATTTTTATCAAATCTTCCTCATTCAACGTCTCTACACAAATATCAATCCCTTTATCAAAACCGCTAAAAATCCCTCCCCCAATCGTATTAAAAGACTGATAAATATCCGTAGGTCGTATCCAATTATATTCTCCCCTATAGTGAATATATTCGCAAGCTACAGAAATCTCTTCGTTAGAGATCTCAGCTTCAAGACGGACATTGTAATTGTTATGGAGATGTACAAAACCAAAATCAAACTGAATAAAGCGATCTGGCAAAGAGAGCCACATTTTTCTAGGTTCCGTAGAAAACCACCCTTGGGTTTTAAGAATACGGCTTGCTGCAGTAAGGCTTATCGAGCGCTGTTTGGGCTTTTTACGCGTTAGAATATCGTCTAACTCCCCATTTTTATAAGCTTGCGCAAAAAGAATGAGGCGCTCATACCGCGTCATCGCTTTGTAATCTGCAAATTCTGGTACATGTAATTGAGGTGCCGGCTTATCAGACCTTAAAGCATCAATATCGCCAAGCAATGCTTGTGCAACAGCAGAATGATTGGCGGCTTCTTCACGCAATTTTTGTTCAATATTCTGCGTTTGTGCCCAAAAGATTACTTTGTTTAAAACAGCTTCGATATGACTTTCTGAAAGATTCTGTGCCACAATTCCGAAATTTTCTTCTGCATAAATCAACGTATCACCATATTCATAGCGCGACTGTTCGCCATTATCATATTCCTCAGCAAGACAATAAGCGGCGGTGGTAAGAGCAACTGATAGCCGCAACCTTCCACCATCCTCTCCATAATCTACAACATCATAGAGAATGCGTATTATACGATCGGAGAAATGATAATAAGCAAATGTATCTCCAACTTCATCGCGATAAATCTCCCAGCCCAATCTTTTTAAAATCTCTGTTACGTCTTTCGTTTTCATTATGCTTCACTTCCCTTTTAAATAGCTTGGATGTCGATCAACTCCATGGTGCAGTGTCCCCTCATTCCACTTCTTATCTAGCTGATTTTTAGCCCAATTCTTGTTAAATTTATCTAATTCTTTCTCCAATTCTTTTACACTGCCTTTAAAATTATCTATAGTACCTTTAAGATCTTTTTGATATTGATCAAATTTTTCTTTATTTTGCTTAAGATACTTTTCAGCTTCAGAACCACAAAATTTTATGCTTCCTGTTGTTTTACATATTTCTCTTAAACCTTTCTGCCCTTTACTTAATTTGGCTTTACCTGTTTTCGTCTCATCAAACGCTGGTTTTCCATCCTTAATAAATGTGTTATCGGGACGTGTTCTTACCTTAATTGTGCCTTTATCTGTCGTAATTTCAATTTCAATCGTTAATTCTTTTTCGCTGGGTGAAAATCCTTCCTCCTTTAATTTTTGTTTTTTCTCATCGCGTTTTTTGTCATGATGTTCCCTAGCTTTATTAAGCTTTTTACCTTTTCCATCATTGTCATCGTCATTATTGTTTTGTGGGTCTTTAGCATTCGCCTGAGAAGCTTTGTTTTTTTCTTCTTGTGAGTTTTGATTTGTTTTTTCGCTATCTTCTTCTCCATTTTTTGATGCAAACCAATAGGCAAGAAAATCAGCTATAGCGGTTCTATTGTTAGGAGATTGAACAATAGTTGCTCCACCAGCCATAAAAAGAGACAGAGCTGCCAAC
>NZ_JBHIPT010000133.1:0-22821 GCF_042196205.1 Bartonella sp. AP21QHHD
ATTTATGGCAAGGTTTATGGGAATGCTTGTGTGAGTGGCTCTTGTGAGATTTATGGCTCTGTTTATGGCAATGCAAAAATCAATAAAAAAAGCAAAGTAAGGTTGGTTCCAAAAAATTGTGAGGTTTGTGAAAGGGATAAGCTTGTCAATATAACTGATAAAACAGAATAAAAACAGGTATGGGGGGCGTGCATTCTTTATGGTTATAAACGCATATAAAATGCATTGCTATAAACATCTCATAAAAGATAGCATTCATAAAAAAAAGCCGTGTCAAGTGATATGACGCGGCTTTCAAATAGCGTTTCTTATTGATTAAAATGAAACATCCACAATGGAGTAATGAATGCATATATACAAAACGTATCATATTGCAAGTGCTCTATGAGAGATATGAAAACTTATCAAAAGAAACGTAAACGATGCGTATGATCTTTAATCACTCGTTGGAATTACAGAGCCTATAAACGCTTGTTATGGCTATCAAACAAATCAAAACGCTCGGTAGCTTTAACAATCCAATCAAAAGAACATGCATATTAAGTGAATATCTTATAACAAAAAGGTTTTTTACATTTACGAGCATTGGTTTTTAAAAGCAGCTTTTCATAAGATAAATAAACAAACGCTTTTATAAAATGTAAGGTTTTCAAGATTTTGCTCTGCTGTGAAATCTAGATCTTCGTTTTTCATAAATGAAACGTTCTTAAGAGCAAATGATAACTAAGTTATAACTGTGATAAAAAAAAGTTTTAACGTTTCTTATAAAGATCTCATTTTATGTTTCAAACGTTTAAACGTTCATTTAGTGAGGTTCTCATAAGCGTATTTGTACTTTTCATTAAAACCTAATTTCTTTAAAAATTAGCCGGTCCATTTTTGGGGGCGTTATCTTAGAATAGAGCATTCTTTAAACATTACAGCTTTTGACTCAAAATTGAGTAAAAATCCATGTGAGATTACAATGGTTTTGAAGTTTTCTTGCTTGCGTTATATCATTAAAAAGCTTTCTCTTTCATAAAACATAACATTGTGATTTTCATTCTAGAGTCATGATATTATATTTATGCTGATTACCTATCATTTTCTAAACTTTTAGAAAGCGCTTTAAAAGTGATCTTGTATTTAAATCCTTTTATGCAATCTTTATAAATTAAACCTATAAGCTTATGACAGTTTCAAACGATTATTCGATTGAAGGTTTCGCTCAAAAAAGAGCAAAACTCATACCATTCTTTAAACGTATAATCGATAATTCCAAACGACTAAATTTTTAAACAATGTGATTTGTGCTGTGATAAAAACGTGTCATAAAATTTATAAACTGTTATAAATGATATCTGCTTTTCATTTCATTTGAATGCACACATGCGTTATAATATTTGTATCATGACTTGCTTTTTATGGTCTATTCATACATGGCAATCTTATATAAAAAAGGGTCAAATGGATCATGCATAAAAGTGTGGATTCTTAAGTGGATTCATATAAAATAATTGCATATAACACACTGAATTTATTATATTTTTATGGAATAAGCGTTTCCGGGGTCTGGAAGTGCTGACTCAAAACAGCCCCTTGCTTTTAGTGCTGAAAGCACTTGGACATAACAAGAGCCCTCGGAAATTCCGGGATATCCGCAAAAGCGGTTTTATTTCTAGTTTGAGTTTTTCGGGCTTCCAGACCCTATTTGATTGTCGCGTATACAACCAAAAACACAAGCCTCCTTCATAAGGCAATTACTTTCAATCGTCAATTGAAATTACAACAGTGTTTCTTGTTTGTTGTTTCAAGTTTTCACGTAATTAATGCGTATATTATACATAAAAATATTGCTTGAGATACTTTAGATACTTGTAAAAATTGTAAAGCGAAATTAAAGGGTGATGGCAAGGTAATGGGGTGATTTTCTCCTTTACGATTTTATGTTTTCTCCCCCAAATTAGGCTGTTTTCCCGCTTTGAAGAGTACATAAACAGATAAATATTCTTGTCCCGATATGGTATACATAAGATGATATAACTTGTCGTTTTTATTCATCTTAAATCGAGGTATCTCAAATATGTTGTTCGTAAATAGTATAAATTAAAGTCCATGAAATATAACAATCTTTATGTTTAATATAATAAATTTCATTTACCTGAGTTGGTTAAAAATGTTATTATAATTCTTGCTTTTAAGAAGTTCATAAGAGCCATTTTTATTCAGATGCTTGTGTGGTGCAAGCGAATGGTTTTGATTGCTTCAGTATGAACAGGCTGGAATGAGAGAATCTGATGATATTTTTGGCTTTTGTTACAAGGTGTAAAGCGATATAAATATCTTCATTGTAAAATTCTTTTTTCAGAAATCGTAAATATTGAGATATCATATTGATAGAGACTTGATAACAGTGGGCTTGTAGAGGGAAATTGCATGAGGATTTTTTATTTTTTATGCGTTATTTCTTCATTGTTTTGCAAAGGGCGCGCTTCTGAGGCAAGCATAATGGGAACGCCATCACGAATAGGGTAGGCAAGTTTGGCTTTGAGAGAAATGAGCTCTTGTGTTTTTCGGTTGAAAGAGAGAGTACCTTTCGTCATTGGGCAGACGAGCAATTCGAGCATTTTTGGATCTGTGGTCATTTTTTTCATGTTTGGACATTCATTAGTTTAAGCGGTAATCTGTTCCTGTTTGTTTCATGAGCGAGCGTTCTGTTAATGCAAGAAGAGTTTGGGCACGGCTTTCAATATCTGGAGCTTCAAGGAGAGCTTGTTTTTCTGCTGGTGTAAAGGGGATAAGAGCTGAAAAAGCATTAACCAATATAGGTGTAGGGGCTTCTATGATGCTGCTCCAATTATATTCCATTTCATGTATGGTTAGATATTTTTCTACAACGTCGAGTAAGTTCTCTCGGTTAATGCTTTCTTCAATATCAAATTCTTGCAAGTCTTTTATGTTTGATTGGATGAGAGCTGTTCGATAGGATTTTGTGTTTTTCAATTCTTGTTCTAAAGTGAAGCGGCAAACACCTTGTAAGATAATGAACAGTTGTCCGTTTCCTGTTTCACTGTAGTTTGTAATACGCCCTATACAGCCTGTTTTATAAAGTTGTGTAGAGAAGCGATCTGTATCCGATGAAAGTGGTTGAATAATGCCCAATAGACGATCAGTTACCATAACATTTTCAATCATTTCAAGTGATTCTGGTTCAAAAATATTGAGTGATAAAAAACCACCGGGTAGTAAGAGTGCACCTTCTAAAGGAAAAAGAGCAATTTGCTTTGGAAGATCATTTTCGCAATTGTAAGAGATATTACCAGCTTTCATGAGTATTTTGTCACCTTTGTTCGGTAGTTTTAGTCTGTAAATAGTCGCTATTTATGACACTATTGAGAAAGCAGAAAACCTACTTCTTGTGCATTAAAATCATACTTATAAAATATTTGAAGTCCTTATTCTCAAAAAGAATATGAAACCCTATTTTTAAGGTTGAACTGCGCGCGAAAGAGTATTGCTTTGCGATCTTTTTAGTGTGTGACGTTTTGCATGATTTTCAAGAGGTGTTTTTGTTTATAGCTTTTGATTTTTGTCTTAAATTTCCTAAAATATGTTGCTTGCAATTTTTGTAAGGTTCAAAAGGACACTATTATAAATCTTTTGAAGGAGCTTATGCAAGTTTTAAAATGAGAACATTTTCATCACTTTACTAATGACAGTGTGATGAAGATAGGCTATAGGTTTAAATATGCTGGAAAGAGCGTTATCGTTTCTTTCATTCTTTTGCGGGAGAGTGCAAATTGCAAATTTTCGCATTGCCGCCGAAGGGGAAATAGCCCATAATCTCTCAGGCTTTAAGGACCGTAAAAGGAAGAAGGCAGATCTGGAAAGTCGGGAGAACCCGCGCCGAAGGTGTAAGCGAAAAATCTTTTCGCGAGTCTCTCAGGTTGATGACAGAGGGGGCAGAGACGACCATATTCTGTGGGCGTTAGCGCAGCTTTGGAGTTATTATGGGCACAGCACAAGAAACATCTTTTTTAAAAACACTTCCTTTATATGATTTGCATGAAAAAGCAGGAGCAAAATTTGGTGCTTTTGCGGGTTGGAACATGCCTTTAACTTATCCTCTTGGCGTTTTAAAAGAGCATCTTCATACGCGTGCACATGCAGGACTTTTTGATATTTCTCATATGAAATTGATTGCGGTTGAAGGGGCACAAGCTGTGGAATTTTTGTCCTATGCTTTTCCCATTGATGCAGCAGCTTTAAAGATTGGGCATTCACGGTATAATTATTTGCTTAATGAGCAGGCTGGTATTCTTGATGATCTTATTATTACCCGTTTGGAAGAGGGTCGTTTTATGTTGGTCGCCAATGCTGGGAATGCACAGGCTGATTTTTTAGAATTGGAAAAGCGTGCGGTTGATTTTGAATGTCAAGTGATTGCCCTTGAAAGGGTATTGCTTGCGCTTCAAGGTCCTGAAGCGGCCGCTGTTCTTGCTGATGCCGATTTACCAGGGAATGAATTGTTCTTTATGCAAGGATTCGAACCACAACAGGATTGGTTTATAACGCGTTCTGGTTATACGGGAGAGGATGGTTTTGAAATTGCTTTGCCTATAGGGCATGCGCATATGTTGGCTGAAAAATTGCTGAGTGATTCTCGTGTTGAGTGGATTGGGCTTGCCGCACGCGATAGCTTGCGGTTGGAAGCGGGGCTGTGTTTGCATGGAAATGATATTACCCCTGATACGACACCTATTGATGCGGCTCTAATATGGGCTGTTCCTAAAAGTGTTCGAGAAAAAGCACAATTTTATGGTGCGAAGGCTTTTCTTGAAGCACTGCAAAAAGGACCGGTTCGTTGTCGTGTTGGATTAAAACCGCAAACGCGTCAACCTATTCGTGCCGGTGCGGTGCTTCTTGATGATCAAGGTAATGAGATTGGCATTGTAACATCAGGTGGTTTTGGTCCTTCTTTTGATGGTCCTGTCGCGATGGGTTACGTTCCTGTTGATTTTAAAGTTGAAGGGACACAAGTCTTTACAGAACTGCGAGGCAAAAAGATTGTATTATCAGTTCATTCTCTTCCCTTTGTTGAACAACGTTATTTTAAAGGATGATTTTTTATGTCTAAAACTTATTTTACACATGACCATGAATGGCTTAGCGTTGAAGGGCAGGTGGTGACTGTTGGGGTTACGCATTATGCGCAAGAGCAATTAGGGGATTTGGTTTTTGTTGATTTACCACAAAGTGGAACAAAACTTTCCAAAGGAGAGGCGGCGGCTGTTGTAGAATCAGTGAAGGCGGCTTCAGATGTTTATGCTCCTCTTGATGGTGAAGTGGTCGAAATAAATGAAGCCTTGGCTGATAATCCTGAACTGGTAAACCAGAAACCCGAAACAGAAGGCTGGTTATGGAAAATGACATTGCAGGATGAGACACAACTGGAGGGGTTGTTGGATAAAGATGCTTATAAGGCTTTGATTGGATGAGTACCATGATCGAGCGTTCTTTTTCTTCTCGACATATTGGGCTGCGTCCTGATGAAACACAAAAAATGCTTGATGTTTTAGAGCTTGATTGTGTTGAGACACTTATTTCTCAAGCTGTTCCACACTCTATCCATTTGGGACGTTCACTGAATCTTCCAGAGGCTGCTAGTGAAGGACAAGCCTTGGAAGAACTCTCCAAGATGATGGAGCGTAACCATGTGCACAAAAGTTTTATTGGGCAAGGATATCATGGAACTTATGTGCCTCCGGTTATTTTACGAAATCTGTTTGAAAATCCTGCTTGGTATACTGCTTATACGCCTTATCAAGCAGAAATTAGCCAAGGTCGTTTAGAGCTTTTATTTTATTTTCAGACATTGGTTAGTGAACTAACAGGTTTGCCTGTTTCTGCTGCTTCCCTTCTTGATGAAGCAACTGCTTTAGCTGAAGCCAATGCCCTTGCTGTTCGCTTTTTCCGTGAGAAAAAAACAAAAATTTCTCTTCAGAGTCTTTTACATCCTCAGACTTTGAGTGTTGCGCAAACGCGTGCTGAAACACAAGGGATTCAGATTAGCCAAAATGGCGAAATTGATCCTGATACAGCGGCAATTGTTTTGTCTTGGCCAGATACAAAAGGCTCTTTTCATGATTACAGTGAGATCATAAAAGAGGCAAAGGAAAAGGGAGCTTTAGTTATCGTTGTAGCTGATCCTTTAGCGCTTACTCTTCAGGAGCCACCTGCTCAATGGGGGGCAGATATCGTTGTTGGCACTATGCAGCGTTATGGCGTTCCGATGGGATTTGGTGGTCCACATGCTGGTTACCTTGCCGTGAGTGATGCGTTAACGCGTCTTATTCCAGGGCGTATTGTTGGTCAATCTGTGGATACCAAAGGACGCGTTGGTTTTCGTTTAGCTTTGCAAACACGTGAACAACATATTCGGCGCGATAAAGCGACGTCAAATATTTGTACAGCGCAGGCTTTGTTGGCTAATATGGCAACCGCTTATGCTGTTTGGCATGGGCCAAAAGGCTTACAAGAAATTGCGCAGCGAATTCATCATTTAACATGTCGTTTTGTTGCTGGTTTAGAAGCAGCAGGGATTCATGTTGAAGGGAAAAGCTTTTTTGATTGTGTGAGTATTTCTGTTAAGGGAAAAGCGCGAGAAATTGCGCATCAAGCCAAAATAGGTGGGCGCCTTATTCGTGTTCTCGATGATGACACTATTGCAATCAATTTTGATGAATTATCAACAGAAGAAGATGCTGGTGCTTTAGCGCAGCTTTTGGGGGCACAACTCTTTGATAAGGTTTCTCCACGACTCTTTGGAAAAAAACGGGATGCTGCTTTTCTTTCTCAGCCTTTTTTTCATGCGGTTCATTCAGAGACAGATATGATGCGCTTTTTGCGTCGTTTGGCGGATAAGGATTTGGCGCTGGATCGCGCTATGATCCCTCTTGGTTCTTGTACAATGAAGCTTAATGCCGCGGCTGAATTAATGCCTGTAAGTTGGGCTAGCATGGCCAATATACACCCCTTTGTTTCACAAGAGGATGCAGCGGGTTATTTGGAGATGATAAACCAGTTAAATGCGTGGTTGTGCGAAATTACAGGATTTGCGCAAGTTTCTTTTCAGCCAAATTCTGGTGCTCAAGGTGAATATGCTGGGCTTTTGGCTATCCGACGATATTACCAATCACGGAGAGAACATCAACGTACAGTTTGTCTTATTCCTGCATCTGCGCATGGTACCAATCCAGCCTCGGCCCATATGGCAGGGATGGAAGTCGTTGTGGTAAAATGTTTAAGCGATGGTGATGTTGATGTAGACGATCTCAAGATGAAAGCGCAATTGCATAAAGATAAATTGGCCGCTCTCATGATTACTTATCCTTCAACCCATGGTGTTTATGAGGAAAGTATTAAGGAAATTTGTTCTATTATTCATGAAAATGGCGGACAAGTTTATTTTGATGGTGCTAATCTCAATGCCCTTGTGGGTCTTGCTCGTCCTGCGGATATTGGCGCTGATGTTTGTCATATGAATCTTCATAAAACATTTGCTATTCCTCATGGTGGTGGTGGTCCTGGTATGGGACCAATTGGAGTTGCAGCGCATCTCAAACCATTCTTACCAGGTCATGAACAAGATGGGACAACACATGCGGTTTCGGCTGCTCCTTATGGAAGTGCGTCTATTCTTGCGATTACATGGATGTATATTCGAATGATGGGGGCTGATGGCTTAAAATATGCAACACAAATAGCCATTTTAAATGCCAATTATATTGCTGCACGTCTTTCAGCTGCTTATTCCATTCTTTATCGGGGCAAGCATGGACGTGTTGCGCACGAATGTATTGTGGATACACGCGTGTTGAAAGAGCAGTATGGGGTGAGTGTTGATGATATTGCAAAACGTCTCATTGATTATGGATTCCATGCGCCCACGATGTCGTTTCCTGTTCCGGGAACTTTGATGATTGAGCCAACGGAATCGGAACCAAAAGCAGAGATTGATCGTTTTTGTGATGCTTTACTCTCTATTGCTGAAGAAGCTAAGAAAGTTGGTAGCGGGGTTTGGCCAAAAGACAATAATCCATTGGTGAATGCCCCTCATACAGTGGCAGATACTTTAGATGATGCTTGGGCACGACCCTATTCGCGACAAGAAGCTGCTTTTCCCAACAGTTTTCTTGATCCAGCCAATAAATATTGGCCTCCTGTATCGCGTATTGATAATGTTGCGGGAGACAGAATGCTCATTTGTTCGTGCCCGCCATTGGGAAATACCTATTAAATAACAAATATGTATTTAATTTGTTTATTTGCATAAACAAAAAAGCCCACACATTTTGTGTGGGTTTTATGCTTGTTGATCATGTTACTATGGAATTATTTGTCTATTTTCTAGAATTTTGCATTGTTTTTTTATAACATGAGCAAAATCAAAAAAGTCGACAAAAAGCTGTGTTTTGTCGGCAATAGGCATGCTCTCCTTTGCCTTCTACCGTATGGCATGGTTTTAGTGACTAGGCGGCATCGGTCTCGCCAGCTAGTTCACGTAAACGAGAGCGAAACCTACGGGGGATAGGGTCACGTCTGTTGCATGTGTTGTGATATACTCCTTCTCACTAGGGTGACGACGACCGGTTGTAGAAAGAATAAAATCAATTTTAGTGTTTTTGATGATAAAGACACGCGAAACTCTGTTGTTGCATCTTTTCGAGTCAAGAATTGTCTAAATATTTCTCTTTAATCTGCTTTTTGTAAATATGACGCAAAAATATGTAAAAACACCTGTTAGAATGAGCAAACGCAAAGCCAAATGTATTATGGGTGTTTTTTACAAGGTGTCTTATAAAAAGCCGGCACATCTTTCCACTTCATTGCAAGTCAGTTTGTAACTTTACAGCGCTGTTTTTCTAAGAGCTCGTGTGCTTTAGCTGTTACCTGTAAATCAACATCCAAACTTAACGCAGCCACATGTTTTGAGTCAGAGATTGAGAAAAAAAGAGCTTTATGAGTAGTTCCAGCTTTTGTCTGTCAGATGAGGGCGAGGGGATTGCGTATTTCTGTTGACGTAACCTTTGAAACTGGAAGACAATCTCATTTTGGGAAAATGTAAAGCCGTAAAGGTAAAACTCAATCCTCAGTTTGTCATCTCCTTTTAATTCAGCTTTGCGGCTTTCAAAAGCATTTAAAGCAATGTTTTTTTAATAATGGGGATTGCACATTGCTCCACACTTTTATTTATTGTGTTTTTTAATGGGGGCACGACCCTCATGTAAAACAGAACGCTCCAAAAAGAATATACTTGGGTTGTTAATTCACATGTTTGTTTTAAAGAGATATTTCGCTCCTAATCCCATTTCGCGACGGCGCTTGTGAATGGTGTAAGGGTAAATCTATTGATCCCCCAATCTTTACGCTTCATAACGGAGTAAGCCGGCACTATTATACACTTTGCCAGCGCCTAATGTTATAGCTCTTGGCACTATGGTTCATAAGAGGAATTATTCTTTTCTTAAATCATTTTTATCTACACATAGTCCAGCTTGTGGTATGCAAGCGAATGATTTTAATTGGGAAATTAATTTTAAAAACTTTGTAGTAGATTCTTTTTTGTCAATTTATGAGGAAAGGCTAAGTTTTTGTATTTTAGGTGAAAGCTACTTCCATAAAACAGTCCATCAACTTGTCTGTTTTGAGATTTCTGTGAATGTACGGTGTCTATGACCATTCTGTGTGGTTGATTGTTGTAAAATCTTTTGTAAAAGCCCCTCAATTTTCTAAAATGATGATTTTTATCAATTTATTTCTTTATGGCTAAAGAGTTTTTATGTGTAAATGTATTTATAGCGGGAGCCAAGAGATGTTAGAATTTCATTGGGGAGGGTATCGGCATCTATAGATACTTTTTCAAGTGTTTGATGGCGACCAATGAGCTCTACCCAGTCACCAGTTTGAGGTTTTTGTTCAAGATCGGTCGTATCTACAATAATGGAATCCATAGAAACCCGCCCAACCATGGGAAGTTTGTGCCCGTTGAAATAAACAGTTCCTTTATTCGAAAGAGCACGGAGCCAGCCGTCTGCGTAGCCTATAGAAATGGTTGCAAGAGTGCTTGGTCTGTTGGTTATAAAGCTTTCTGCATAACCAACAGGTGCTCCTATATCAACAACGCGGCTTTGAATGACTTGGGCTTCAAGTTTTAAAACAGGTTTCAGAGGTGATGGGTGTTTTCCCCGCGGATCAACTCCGTAAAGTGCAATGCCTGGACGAACAAGATCAAAATAAAAATCTGATCCTAGAAAGATACCTCCAGAATTGGCAAAGGAAACTTTGCAAGCAGGCAATTGCGCAAGGATAGTTTTGAAAGAAGTCAATTGGGCATAATTTGATGGGTGGGTATCATCTTCTCCGTTAGAAAGATGACTAAGAATATATTTTATTTCTGCTTTTTCGAAAATTGTAGGGTGTTTGATGAGTTTTTGTAACTCTTTTTGATCCAGTCCTAATCGGTTCATATGGGTATCGATTTGAACAATTGCTGGAAATTTTTTATCTTTTTTTTGACAAATTTTTTGCCAATTTTCAATGGCATTCCAAGAGTTTAGAACAGGAACAATACCAGATTGTGCGACAAACTCTTCTGCTAAGTGTGGAAGTCCATTCAGAAGGGCAATCGTGACATTTGATGGTAAAATGCTTTTTAATTGGAGTGCTTCTCTGATTTGTGCGACAAAAAAAGTGCGACAACCAGCTTGATAAAGGGCAGGAGCAATTTTGTGAGCTCCTAATCCATAGGCATTTGCTTTTACAACTGCTGAACATTGTGTTGGAGCTACACGTTTGGCTAAAGTGATATAATTGGCAACAATGGCACTGACATCGATGGTTGCTACAGCTGTATAGAGTGATGTATTTATTTCATCATTAACGGATTTGTTCATTTTAAAAGCTTATCTGTGTTCGTGAAATACGGAGTTTTTTTGGTTGTTTCATTGAGGTTCTTTACGATATAGGGGAAAGACACTATTTGCTATGGTCAAAATCATAAGAAGCCTATGCTGCCATTAAAGTCATTTTTTATGTAAAATGGTACTCTGGATATAAGAGATAGTTTAGTTTTATTTGTGTTGTTATCAACATGGTATCTTCTAATGATTTGTAAAACATAGACTTTTTTACTTATTTGCCCTCGTTTAGGCATATAAAAAAATAAACATAATTTATTGTATTGTATCATTTTGAAGAGTGCAATGTTAGACTATTATTGCTGGTGTGATTGTTTTGATTAAATATTGCATTGGCTTCTTATTTAGAGAAGGTAAAATGATTAAATTAACCACGTTAAATCAATGCATTACAAGTTTTCTACCATGAGAGGGAAGATCACTCATCTGTGCAATTTTGGATGTTGTCTCATGCACTTAAAATTATTTTTATTGAATAGAAAACAGTGTAAACACTTTTTGATACATTAAAACTGTTGATTTAGAAAACTCGTTGATTTGGATATTATTTGTTTTCAAGATGGATTGGGTATCCAGTATTTACTTTCTAGTCTTTGATTGGTTTTAAGTGAAATCAATTTTATCGCTTATAGAGTGCACTAGACTCATTTATTTAATTTTGACATAAAAGTGTTAACCTTGAGGTTTTTGTGTTGAGAAAATTGTTGGCAGATGGTTGTGCAAGTACTATATCACGTCAAAGATTCGAAATTTAACGTTCAATAAAGATATGGGGAAGAGTATGAATACGTCTGCTACCAATGTTCCGTCAAGCATCAGCAGCGTTGCAAATTTTCCGATTCCTGAGAATGTGTTCGCCCTTACTGTCCAAGAGGTTTGTCACTATACAGATCGGTTATTTAAATTCCGTCTGAATCGTCCGGAAAGTTTTCGTTTTCGTTCGGGTGAGTTTGTTATGATCGGTTTGCCAAATGCAGAAAAGCCGATTTATCGCGCTTATTCGATTGCAAGTCCCTTTTGGGATGAACAGCTTGAGTTTTTTTCGATAAAAGTTCCAGGGGGACCTTTAACCGAGCATCTCCAAAAAATTAAAATTGGTGATACAGTTCTCATGCGTAAAAAATCTACAGGAACGCTGGTGCTTGATGCTCTTATTCCTGGAAAACGTCTTTATCTTCTTTCAACTGGGACGGGGATTGCTCCTTTTGCAAGCCTTATTCGTGATCCTGAAACTTATGAAAAATTTGCAGAAGTTGTCCTTATTCAAACAACGCGCGAAAAAAATGAGTTAATTTATGCAAAAGATCTTGTTTCCTCTTTGCAACAAGATCCACTCATTGGAGAGTATGCACAACAGTTGAGATTTTATCCTATGACTACTCGTGAAGCTTCTGAGCATATGGGTCGTATTACAACTGTGATGGAAAGTGGGGACTTTTTTGAAACAACAGGCCTTCCTAAGATTCATCCTGATGAGGATCGGGTGATGATTTGTGGTTCCATGGCTATGTTAAAAGATTGCGCAAGGATGTGTGAAAGCTTTGGTCTTGTTGAAGGGGCCAATAATGCTCCTGCTACTTATGTTGTAGAGCGCGCTTTTGTGGAGTAATGAGTGGGAAAGTTGATGCTTTATCTTCTTTCAAACCGGTACGGTTTTTTTTCTTTTGCAAGCTTTATTCGTGAGCCTGACATTTATGAAAAATTTTCAGAAGTTGTTCTTATTTAAATAACGCGCGAAAAGAATGAGTCAATTTGTGCAAAAGATCTTGTTTCCTTTTTGCAATAAGATCCACTCATTGTGGGGCATATGCACAACAGCTGAAATTTTATCCTATGACCACTCGTGAGCTTTCTGAGCATATGGGGCGTATTACGACTGTTATGGAGAGTGGGTGCTTTTTTGAAACAAGCGGCTTTGAAACAATAGAACTCGCAAAATTCATCCTAATGAAGATTGGGTGATGATTTGTGGTTCCATGGCAATGTTAAAAGATTGCGCAAGGATGTGTGAAAGCTTTGGTCTTGTTGAAGGGACTGATATTCTTGCACTTTACATTATATTGTAGAAAGAGCTTTTTTCGAGGGAGAGGGAAGTTGTGATGCGGTATATGCTAATGCAGTAATCGAATCCCAATCACTTATTGCAATGAGTTTTTGGGGCGCTATCCAAGAACCTCCAACGCAGAAGACATTGGGCAGTTGGAGCCATTGTGGTGCACTTTTTTGTGTAATACCGCCTGTTGGGCAAAACCGGATATCAGAGAAGGGAGATGCTAAAGCTTCGATGAAGGAAATGCCCCCAGCAGCTTCAGCAGGGAAAAATTTAAGATATGAATAGCCTTTGTTTAATGCTTGCATGAGTTCACTTGGGGTCATTGCACTGGGAAGAAGGGGAATTTCACTATTTTTTGCACAATTGATTAGTTCATTGGATAATCCGGGGCTTACAATAAACTTGGCTCCAGCTTGTTCGGCTTTTTCGTAATGTGTTGTGTTGAGAATTGTGCCGGCTCCAACAATTGCTTCAGGGACTTCTTGTGTAATTTTCTGAATTGCTTTGAGGGCATTTGGTGTTCGCAAGGTGATCTCAATTGTTTTTAATCCACCTTTGACAAGAGCGCGTGTTAAGGGTACAGCACTTTGTAGATTGTCAATGAGTAAAACAGGTATAACAGTTTGTCCTTGGAGATATAATAAAAGCTTTTCTCTTTTTTGGCACATGATATTTTTTCTTCTTGGAGATGATATTATTTGTATCGTTTGATTAAGCACAATATGTTAAAGAGTACATGAATAAATCTTGAAATTGAATGAAACGCGCGTTATGGCAAAACACATGGAAAAGAATTTTAAAGTTGCTGCACTTTATTGCTTTGCAGATTTGAAGCATTATCATCAATTACAAAAACCTTTGCAGGATTTATGTCAAGCAAAGGATATCAAAGGCACTCTGCTTTTAGCACAAGAGGGCATTAATGGAACAGTTGCTGGTTCTTGTGATGCGATTGAGGCATTGGTGGATTTTATTACGGCTGAGCCAGCGTTTCAAACGCCGGAGATTAAATATTCATGGGCATCAAAAATGCCTTTTCATCGCATGAAAGTGCGGTTGAAAAAAGAGATTGTGACAATGGGGGTTGAAGGGGTTGATCCGCTAAAAGTTGTTGGTACTTATGTCGATCCTGAAGATTGGAATGCTCTTATTCAAGATGAAGAGACAATTTTAATCGATACACGGAATGACTATGAATATGCGATAGGGAGTTTTCAAGGAGCGATTGATCCGCAGATTAAAACATTTCGCGAATTTCCTGAATGGGTGCGTAAACATGAGGCTGAGTTAAAGAAAAAAAAGAAAATTGCTATGTTTTGTACAGGCGGCATTCGGTGTGAAAAATCAACAGCTTATGTTCGTGATCTTGGTTATGAGCAAGTCTACCATCTAAAAGGAGGTATTCTGAAATATTTAGAAAAAATTCCAAAAGAGAAGAGTTTATGGTGGGGTGAGTGTTTTGTTTTTGATGAGCGTGTTTCTGTTCAACATGGTCTTGAAGAATGTGGACGCGAATTATGTCGTGCGTGTCGTTCTCCTCTTAATGCTGAAAGCAAATTATCGCCTCATTATGAGGAAGGTGTTTCCTGTGATGCTTGTTATAACACGCGTAGTGAAGCCGATAGAGAGCGCTTTCGTGAGCGCCATAGGCAATTTCAATTGTTGAAGTTGCGTGCAATTGATTCTCATCAAGGGACATAAGGATATCGCAGTGTAGAGTTTTAAGTTGTAGCGTTTTTCTCTTAAATTTAAGAGAGAAGAGTTTTTTAATATTGGTAGAAAAATATTTTATAAGACCGGATATTATTCGGTCTTTTTGTTTATGTTAAATTATTTGACTTATAAATAATCATTATAGATTGTTCGCTCTCCTTGACTTTATAGGATTGAGTTTTCAAATACTTTTCATTTTAAAATAGAAAAGCCGTTCACCAACAGCGCAGAGGAGGGAGATTTATAGTTTAAGAGAAAAGCGTATGAATAAGATGTGATTAATAAGAGGAGATGAAAAAGCAGATGCTAGGTGGAAAAAATAAAATGATAATAGGAGTTTATGATTTCAGAATTTAATATAATACATTAATTTATAATGATAATTTATTTTCATTTGAATAAAATAGTTCAATATTGTGAACTTTATTGCTTTCAGATTAGATGAGAACGAATCGCGTAAAATTCATTCACTTGTACGTTGCAAATGGGAGCAACGTGTGGACAAAAATCATTTTAGATAAGGTGTTATGAAACATTTCAATGTAGGAGTTTCTGCAATATTGAGAGTTGGCAGATAGAATGGGAGCGTTTGTTTTTAATTTCATAAGTATAAAGAGGGTGAGATGTAGTTGATCTATATCATACAAGCTATATTATACGGGGAATTCTTCATGATATTTTGCTTAAGCGATGCTGTGAAATGAATGTGGAAGTAGGGATGTTTTTTAGGATGTAAATGAGAAAGATGATGGCGTTTTGTTGGGGGAAGGACACGTTATCTTTAAAGACGATGGTGCTTCAGTCGTTACTATCCTCAGTCTTCAATGTTGGTCATCTTTGCATTTGAGAGGATATATAAGAGGTACTCCTTTTTTCAATTGTTTTTTATTTGTGATGCGCAAAAGAATGATTTTAATTGATTCATTGTAAGAGGGTTGAAATAAGAGGATTTTATAATGGGATTTTTGTTTAAGGGTACAATAATAAATTATCATTATAAATTAAGTTTTGAATAATTTATTTTGCGTTATTTTCTGCTGCGGATATTAGGAAATAGAATAGGGTAAAGAAACGAGGGGCTTTAAACGCAAGACAGTGATTTATGTTGCACGGATGATGTAAGGGGTGTGATCTCATGAAAGCGGATGGATGGCTTTGTCTGGGGGAGAGTGTTGTTTTTTCGCATCATTTTATCTTTAAGAATTAAAAAATGTTTAAAATTAAAAAAATGATTGAAATGAGAAAGAATTCGTTTTATAGGATGCTTTGCCCAAAGTCGCACGTGCCTGTGGGTGTCCGCTGGTTCTCAAATGGTGAGATTAACCGGTACGGTACCTGGAACTAACCGCTCCAGTCATTCTTACAGCCAATTGCAAGAATGAGGACATCTTGAAGCAACGACGGTGCGGGCCTTTCTGGTGTCTTCCAGTTTTTAAATGCTGGGATAACTATAGAGGCACACCTCATTGCCTTCAGTGCGGAAGTGGTTTTCTCAACTCCAATCAAAAAGGCAGATAAAATAGAATAACGCGGCTTCGCGCTGTTCTTTCGCTGCATGCAATGCTAATTTCTGATTTTTTGTAATCAGAATGGGGATAGTTGTTGTGTGTTTTTTGTCCTTTAGCTTTTGGCAGCTTTGGCTGTCCAAGCATAGAGTGGGGGAGCTTTCCCTCAAGGAGAATTGCAGATGGCAACGCAACGTATTCGCGATTTTCTTGCAACACATCGTTCTGAAGGTCCATGCTTAATTGTTGACCTTGATGTTGTTCGTGACAACTATTTAAATTTTGAAAAAGCTCTGCCGCAGTCTCGTATTTTTTACGCAATAAAGGCAAATCCAGCTCCTGAAATCTTGCGTTTGCTAAGTTCTTTAGGATCTTCTTTTGATGCGGCTTCTGTTGCAGAAATTGAAATGGCTTTAAAAGCAGGAGCAACGTCAGAGCGTATTTCTTTTGGGAATACGATTAAAAAAGAGCGTGATATTGCACGAGCATATGCACTGGGAGTTTCACTTTATGCCGTTGATTGTGTTGAAGAAGTGGAAAAAATTGCGCGTGTTGCTCCAGGAACACGTGTTTTTTGCCGTGTTCTTACCGATGGCAAAGGTGCAGAGTGGCCATTGTCACGCAAATTCGGTTGTGTTCCAGCTATGGCGGTTGATGTTCTAAGACGGGCACATCAATTGGGTTTGCAAGCCTACGGTGTTTCTTTTCATGTTGGATCTCAGCAGGTTGATCTGAGTGCGTGGGATCGTGCTTTATCGGATGCTGCTACAGTGTTTAAGCGTTTGGAACAAGAAGGTATTTCACTAAGGTTGGTGAATATGGGGGGCGGTTTTCCAACGCGTTATTTGAAAGATGTCCCTACAGAACAAGCTTATGGTACAGCAGTTTTTGATTCATTGAAAAAGCATTTTGGTAATCGTATCCCTGAGACGATTATTGAGCCAGGACGTGCGATGGTTGGCAATGCTGGTGTTATTCGTACAGAAGTTGTTCTAATATCTAAAAAAGCTGATAATGATAATGTACGATGGGTTTATCTTGATATTGGAAAATTTAATGGTCTTGCTGAGACTATGGATGAAGCCATTCGTTATCCTATTGAGACACCTCATGATGATAAGGTAATGGAGCCTTGTATTTTGGCTGGACCAACATGCGATTCGGCAGATGTTCTCTATGAAAAAACACCTTATCCGCTTCCTCTATCCCTAACGATAGGAGATGAAATATTGATTCATGGAACGGGTGCTTACACAACAACTTACGCATCGGTTGCTTTTAATGGTTTTGAGCCTTTACGATCATATGTGATCTGAGGTTTCCTTTTAACTATAGTTTTTTTAGACTTTTTGCTATGCTCGTCATGGCGCTATAAGAGGGCGGTCATTGAGATGAACATGATGAACTTTCAAACAAAAGATGGGGCATGTTTTACACTTTTATTGGAGCAAGAAACCGATAAGCCTTATCGAGAAATTTTGCTTGATTCAACGATGGGGTATGGACGTAAACGTAAATCATCAGAGGCTTTACGTCGTGGTCGGTTAGCTGCTCAAGGACTTTCTTTTGTGGTTAAAAATGCGCTTGGAGAGCTTGTGGGAAGTGTCCGTCTTTGGCATGTTTCTTTTTCTAAAAGAAAAAATAAAACACAACATGCTTTACTTTTGGGCCCCTTGGCTGTTGCATCTGAATGTGCTGGTATGGGAATAGGATCAATTTTAGTCCGCCATGCAATTGAAACAGCAAAAAAATTGGGATATGGCGCCATTTTGCTGGTAGGGGATTTTGAATTTTATCAACGTTTTGGCTTTTCAAATAGTTTAACAGAAAATTTGGCAATGCCTGGTCCTTACGAAAAGCATCGCTTTCAAGCGTTGGAACTGATACCACATTATCTTTCTGGGTGTTATGGCACTTTGGTTCCTAGTGGAGAACGAGAAGTTTCAAATCGTTTTCAGCATCATAAAGTGGCTTGAAGATCGTGTTTATTTTGTTTTTCAACAGCTGGCATTGAGGAGAGCATACTGTTTTGGCTAGAGCCAAAGTATTTAGCGGTACAAAGTTTTTGGGGAGTTGTATTGCGATTTTATTATATGGCTGGTTTCTTATTTTTGATAATTTCAGTTAAGTGAGTAGGAATATATTTTAAGCTCATTTTTTGAAATAGCGTCCTATTTTATAATATTAAAGGAACCGGATTTTTGAGTGGTTTTGTATTCTTTAAAAGCCAGTATCATCATACATTTTCCAGTTTTCAATATCGTTGGTAGATCTTGCATCGAAACGGTTGGATATTTTATTTTTTTCTTAAACAGTTTTTGTTTCTTTGCTTTTTATGTGCAAGGGAATGGTTTTGATTGATTCAATAGAGAGATATTTTGAGAAATTTTATACAATTTTAGCGCTTGTTGAAAGAGAAGGGGCTTAAGAAAGAAAAATATGCAGCAGTAGAATCAAAATTATAGGTATCAGCTTTTTTAAAAGAGTGTAAAAAATAAAATTACATGTTCAAAAGCAGCTTTTTTGAAAAAAATATATAATTACTTTTTTACTATAAAGGTAAATCGTTTTGCAATTAGCATGAGAGGATCAAATACAAAATGATTTTTTCATGTAAAATTTTGCATTCAGAATCAAAAAAACGTTGTCCTACACATTATAAGGGAAATAGGTGCGTGAATAAAAATCACAAGATTCATAAATCTTTTATGAATATTCTTGTAAGACTCAAAAGAGTAAAGGGCCAAGAATCTTTTAATCTTTTGTGCCCTATGGTGATAAATCAAAAATCTTATAGAAATAGCTGCTTTATCTTTATAGTGTGGAGCACGTTAGGTAAGATCTTTGTTTACCGATCATCTAAAACAATTTTTGTATGCGAGAAGTTATTTTAAAAGTGCGTAAAGAGCCTGCATTGAAAAGAATTTTTATCAGAAGAATCATTTAGAATCACATATTTATTTACACTGTCTCTTGAGAAAAGGTAAAGTGCATAGGAAGCGAGGAAAGTGATAAGGATAAAAAATATTTCTCAATTTTAATTAAGCTTAGTGATTTGGTGGTGAATCCATGAGAGGTGGTATTTTTTTGAGAAACATGGTCATAAATGTCAAAACACCAAAGATGATGGTTATGATAAAGAAAATATCACTAAAAGCCATAATCATTGCTTGTATGCGTACCATATTAAACAATTGAGAAAGAGCCAGGGTATAGGAATCAAAGGTTTCTGTTTTGAATAATAAAGTAAGCTTTGAAAGCATTTCAGTTGCTTGTCTGTTTGCGTGGTTAAGTGTTTCGGCTATTCGTTCATAATGGAAATCCGTGCGTTTTGTCATGATAGTGCTGATAATGGCAAGCCCTACAGCACCACCTAGATTCCGTGTGAGATTAAAGAGTCCAGAAGCATTTTGCATTCGTTCTGGTGGGAGTGTTCCCAAGGCAATATTATTAATAGGAACCATACATAACATTACAGAAGCACCACGGAAAACTTGCGGCCAAAAAAGCTGCCAAAAATCCCACTTATCTGTGATAGTGCTTGCCATCCAAGTGCCTATTGCAAAACCAAAAAGTCCTATTGCCATCATTAAACGTGCATCCATTCGTGCTGAAAGGAATCCTGCAAGGGGAGCCGTTAATAACATGACGAATCCTGAAAGAAACAATGTTTCTCCAATCATAAGGGCATCATAATGGCGGATTTGGCTCAAATAGACAGGATAAAGGTACGTGAGTCCATAAAGACCTATCCCCAGTGAAAAGGAAAAAATGGATGCAGCTGAAAAATTGAAATTAGAAAAAGTAGAGAGATCTACAATGGGTTCTTTTGCTGTAAAAGCACGCCAGAAAAACAAGGCGGCAGCAAGAATCATGATAATGAATAAATTCCGAACCAGCCTATCATTCAGCCAATCATGACGTGCGCCTTCTTCTAGTACATACTCTAAAGTTCCTAGAAAAACAGCCATAGAAATGAGCCCCAACCAGTCAAATTTAGCCATGAGAGATGGATTTGCTTTATCAAAATCAATCAATTTCCAAGCGAGAATTGAAATAATAATCCCAAAAGGCACATTAATGAGAAAAAGCCAGTGCCATGATAAGATATGACAAAGATAACCTCCGACCGTTGGACCAATAGTGGGGGCTAATGTTGCGACTAGTCCAACAATAGGGGTAACAATTGGGCGTTTGGAAGGAGGGAAAAGAACATAAGAGGCGACAAAAACGCTTGGGATAATTCCTCCACCAATAAAACCTTGCAATGCACGGTAGATAATCATCTCTCCAATAGATGTTGCTGTTGCACAAAGAACAGAAGTAATCGTAAACCCGATCGCTGATATGGTGAAGAAAATACGTGTTGAAAGCAATCTTCCTAAGAATCCAGAAAGGGGCAACATGATGACTTCAGCGATGAGATAGGAGGTTTGAACCCATGAAATTTCTTCAGAGCTTGCAGAAAGACCAGCTTGAACTTCGGCTAAAGAGGAGGCAACGATTTGTATATCCAAAATCGCCATGAACATGCCAAAGGCCATAACTATGAAAATCACAATGTTACGGATTTCTATGCGCTCTTGAGACTGTATGGGCTTTGGTATTGAAGATGTCATAATAATGAGGTCATTTGCTTGTTATTATAAGAGACTTTTATCTTGTGGTTTTGTACGTGTATCAACTTCTACTGAAACACTCATTCCTGCTCGGATATGTCCGGTCTTTAAGACTTCTTCTGGAATAGAAATACGTACGGGAATGCGTTGGACAATCTTTGTAAAGTTACCGGTAGCGTTTTGTGGAGGAAGAAGAGAAAAAACAGCACCTGTTGCAGGTGAAATAGAAAGCACTGTTCCTGTAAAGACCTGCTTTTTGAAGGCATCAACAGAAATATAAGCCTTTTGTCCTGCATGAATATTTTGCAACTGTGTTTCTTTATAGTTTGCTTCAATATAAAGTGCATGGATGGGGACTAACGCTGCAAGACGTTGGCCATTTACAACAAAATCTCCCGTTTTTGCTGTTAAATTTCCTATGATTCCATCAAATGGCGCGCGTATAATGGTTGAATCAAGATCACGTTGTGCTTTTTCACGCGAAAGTTCTAAACTCTTTGTTTGGCTTTCTGTTTCACTTCGTTGTGCTTCTAGTACTCGGATATTTGCACGTGCTGCAGCGATTTGTGCATCTGCTCTGTTAATATTTGCAATGGCTTGTTCATAAGCTGATTTGGCATCATCGACATCAGATTGAGGAGCATAACGATTGGCTTTCAGTTCTGTTACACGTTTTAAGGTGAGTTGTGCATTGGTTGCTATGGCTGAAGCGGCTGCTTTTTGCGCTTTTGCATCATCTAAAGCACTATGAGCGGCTGTGATTTGTGCATCAATGCGTAGAAGTGTTTTTTTCTGTGTGTCAAGATGCGCTTTTGTTTGATCCAAGGCTATTTGATAATCACCATTGTCTAAGTAAAATAAAACATCGTCCTTTTTTACAACTTGGTTGGCTTTAATGGCAATTTTTGCAATATATCCATTTAATTTAGTCGCAATAGCGGCTATATCTCCTTGTACATAGGCATCTTCAGTGGATAGCATATAACGCCATTGCGTTATCCATTTGTAGCTAAACCAAAGCACAAAGAGTGCAAAGACAATAAGAAGAGCCTTGATTACTTTCTTTTTTTGCGTTTTATTGAAATTTTTGGTTGAAAAAATTGTCTCAGCTACGGACATGATTTTATACTTTCAATATTTATGTTCCAATGAGTATAATAAACCCATCACTAAGATCGGGTGATATACATGCACGGACGATAAGAGCTTTTCAAACAATAAGGCGATCCCTGGTACATAATGCTAAATATATAAACTTGCAAGTTAGAGATCTTGTTTTCAAGTTAGCGGTCTTATTTTATTGCGCATTTTTTACAAAGACCTCGTACTTCTAAGGTGCTTTTATGTGCTTGGAAGTCAACAGCTTGAACCATCTGTTTTAAACTCGATACAATCGTTTGATTTTGTATTTCGTTGACTGTGCCACAGTTTTCGCAAATTATAAACGTTGTAAGTTCATGTTGACAGTTTTCAGGGTGTAAACAGACCATAAAGGCATTTACACTTTCAAGACGATGAATACACTTTAATTGTACGAGTTTTTCTAACGCACGATAAACTTGGAGAGGTGCACGAAAACCTTCTTCGCGTAAGTGATTGAGAATCGCATAAGCACTTAAAGGCCCTTTTGCATTTTTTAAAGTGTTTAAAACCAATGTTTGGTTACGCGTCAGTTTAGATGACATTGACATCTTCCTTTTGCTCTCGTGGAAAAGCATAAAGTGTGTAAGATATTTATGCAATGGTGATTATAGAATATGTACTCTATCTTTAGCCTTTTACATGACATCCTTGCGATATGTAAGACAAGTTGCAACCGTTGTGAGGGGAGGGTATTATAATCTGAAAGCCGCTGCTATCCAGCAAGAAACTTTTATACGCTTCTTATTTTTCCAATAATGTCTTGAAATAGGATTTTTTGTTCAATATTTTATTGGTAAAGTTTGGGTTATTTTATTTAAAAAAAAATAAAA
>NZ_JBHIPT010000134.1:0-1352 GCF_042196205.1 Bartonella sp. AP21QHHD
AGCAGGGCAGGTAAGAGAACCAAACGGACGTATATCACGTGCAAAAGCACCGCGTGAAGCCGTTGATAAATTGGCAATAGAGATACGTGCAAAGCGCTTCGGTTTAACGCTACAGGAGGCAAAAAATCCACTTTCTGGTACTTATATAGGGCGACTTTGTTTAAAAGGCGTGCTTACTCAAGAGCAATATGATGCCGCGCAACAATATCTACAAGTAAGAAACGATTACCTTTGTGCAAAGGGCTTGCCTAATGCGATTTATGACGAAATGCCATCATCTACTGATGACAAAGCAAGAGATAAATGGGTAGCATTTGCAACAGAGCAGTTTATAAACACGCAAGAGGCACTAAAAGAAGCCCAATGCCTCTATAGACAGTATAATCTTCATGCTGCGCTACAGTACCTCGTGATAGAAGATCAAATGTTACCACATCTTGTGAATTCGCTGCGTGTTGCTCTTAATGTGCTTCATAAGTATTTAATCGCTAGTTTAAAAAATTTTTAAATATCGCTTCCATTTTTCAAAAGAGCCATATCTTACTGGGGGTCTTATATCTTCTTTGGGCATCATTTCTCTATATACACTTATAGCAATAGAGCACATATTCACTGTATTTTGTAAACGAACGCTTTCGTGTCCTAGTATCATATGCTCTGTACGAATAGTTTGTTCTTTTCTGCTAATGCCATTTGGAGAATTCAAAAATTTTTCTGCGTATTCAAACATTGGATCATTAAAATGTGTTTCAAATTTTGCTTTAAATAAAATAGTTTCTATAGTATCCCAGTCATTAAAAATACTACCGTATTTCTTAAGTTTTGTTTGCAAGTCGTTAAATGTAACTGTGGGCATACTTTTATCACCTTGTAATAAATCAGCAAAACGACCACAAAAAACAAGCACTATGTGATAATGTTTTAAAATATTAAATTCCGGAGGATTGCTAGGTAGTGTTATTAAATGCTTCCAAAATGGACTTTTGTCATTGGGGATGTCTACAGTACTTCCCATAAATGTTTTTAAATACTCCACCGATTCTTTTGCCTTTGCTAATTTTTGATGATATTCTGAGTTTTGATAATTTTCACTTACATATTTTTCGTAAAGTTTATCGTATTGTTCTAAACTATCTACACTAGTGTATCTTGATAACACTGATATCGAAAAGAAAGCTATAAATATTACTATGAGCGTTATGGATAGTGACTTCATTATTTAATCCTTAAATTATAATAATTAACACTACCTAACCGATTCTTTTCAAATGTATCAATATGTGTTATTTTTATGTTGACAAAGTGTAGCAAATCGTATTTAATGACATTGCTGTACTTAGGCGTATTGTGTC
>NZ_JBHIPT010000135.1:0-2851 GCF_042196205.1 Bartonella sp. AP21QHHD
TCCTTGTTTGGATCAATCATTTCAAGCGGGGGTGCAAAGCTTTCACATTGAAGCCATGGCAAGGAATTTTCTTCCCACCCTAGCAAATTGACACATCCAGAAAGCACTGCCATTTCAACAAAACGCTCCCATATAATGCGGTTAAACTGAAAGGCAATAATATGTTCACGCCATTGTTTAACATGACGTCTAAACTGAATGATGGAGGTACGCACATTTGAAAAATTGCCGCGCGTAACGTCCCCTGTCACAACGGCATAAGGCATATTAAGTGCTGCACAAATTTTCAAGATATTGCGAAATTGAAAAGCCTCGTAAGAACCACCAACCTCAACAGGGGTTGAAAATGTAATTTGTTTTTCGCCATCGACCACGTTAACTGAGCCAGGGTAAATTGGATGCTCTTCGGGTACCTCTTCAATCTTCTTTTCTACCTTCTGTTCAATTTTCGTTTTTTCACGATTGTCCTCTAACTCTGCCTCATGAGATTCCTTCCCTGTAATAAACACTGCAAAAAGAGCCGCTGTTTTTTTTCGTTCAAGCTCTGCATCATCATAGGATTCGAGTTGAAAGATCTTTGTCATAGCGCGCGTTATTTTGGGAGAACCGCGCAATTGTCCGGCGATACGGCGCTCTTTGATGTGAAGGACCATTTCAGCAGGGACGCGCACGCGCTCTTGGTTCTCAAATGCTATATTTGCAGGGACATCATCATAGGGGTGATGTTCCCAGAAATGATAAGCAACGCGCTTACCACTGGCATTAAATTCAATCCCCATACGAATGTAATTGCCTTCAATCTCAGCAGGTCCATTGTAAGTTAAATCCAGCATTTCGGTTGGATAAACTTGTAATTGAAGCGGCACACCAGAGCGTCCATAAAGGTCGACATAGTGTAGTCTTACAAAGCACTCTCCGGTTAAAAAGACCTCTCGTGCAATGGTTGCTTGCAGCCCATAAAAGTTGGCATCTTCATCATAGTCTGCTTCATCAACCCATTGCCACCATAAGTCTAAAAGCTTTTTCTTTTCTTCTTGAAAGCCTTCAATGCGAGGATAAGGTTTAATCCCATCACTTACAGCCGCGGAGACCCATTCTTCTGTTGCAGACCCATAAAGAGATTCATTGTCATAAAGCCATCTTGAACGGGCAACAATGGTATCACCGCATTCCTCAATGGCTTTATTGATATGTTTTTTTGCGGGGTCAAAACCACCCATACGGCGGCTTTTGCTTGCCGCTTCAAAATGGGGATTGTGTTGACGAGAAATTTTAAAAAAGCCTGTGAGTTTATTGAAAAAACCAGCCATTAATAGCCTCGTGATATATTAAAATAGAAAACGCGTGAACGCTTGCACCCTTCAAGGTTGGCTATTTGTGTGTTCAGCATCTCAAGCGCTCTGCGCAGTTCCTCAACAGAGCGGTTGCTGACTTGCTTATCGCCATGGCGTACCGATTGTGCTCCCGAATAAAGAGCTTCTTCAATTTGTTCACGCCGCCTTTTTAAGTTTTCAAGTCTCTCAATTTTGCTGTTAATTGGTTCTAAAGTTTCACCCACAAATTACCTCCAATCCCCTCGCATATAAGGATTCATCATTGTTCTGAATGGCTTCTTTTGAGGCTGTGCTGTCTGAGATCTTCTTGGAGAAGGAGAGGGCACATGTTCTGATGTTGGCTGCTCTAAAGAGCCTTCAATTTTAAGTTTTTCCAGACGCTCTTCTAAGATATCGACTTCTCGATTAAGGTTTATTCCTGCCGAAATCAGACCTTGTAAAGCAGCATAAGCATAGACCCTACAGTCCAAGGCTTCATTTCTTGCCTTTTCGCTTTTTTGCCATTCAATACGCTTGAAGCCTTTAAAATATTTGATGACTTTTCTTTCAGCGGTCAGTTGGTCAAAATATTCTCGATCAAGGCTTTTGTGAAAGTGTGTTGCACCAGCCCCCGATGCTTCAGGACCGGATTTTTTAAACCGTGCCGTGATAATATCTTTTGCTGCATCAACCCCAACAATATAGAGATTAATCTGTCCTTTGTTGTTTCTACTTGGACGGCGTGGCCATACCGCACGCCATCCCGCTTGCCCCTTAATTCCCCAGATACGTCGTCCCTCACGGGGGCGCACGTAATTATAAACCGCTTGTGTGTGTCCACCACCGGTATCAATACAAGCAGCTGTTATCCTAATTCCCTCTTTATAGCCTGTATGTGGCCAGCGTTTTGTAAGGTATTCATCCAGCTGGTCCCATACTTCAAAAGAAGAGGGATCACCAAGGATAACTTGATAATCAATATGCCAACTTTCTTCACTGCGTCCCCATCCAACCACTTCAAGTTCTAAGCGGTCATTTTGCACATCAATACCAGCTGTTAACAACACGGCTTGTTCTGGTGCAAGGGGATAATCTTCGCGTTTTGCATAGAGGCTATCAGGATCAACAACTTCGCCTGTTCTGTCTTCCCATGGCTCTCCAAGCACTGTGTTGACAAAAGGCTGTAGAAGAGCTGGATCATCCTTGGCATTTAAAAACTCTCTTGCGCATTCCCCCCAAGTAAGCCAAGGGGAATAGAGTGCCGAAATATGATAAGAACGCAAATTCGGTCTGCTTGATTCACTGGTTGGTACCCAACATGCTCCTCGTTCTTCACTCATGAGATCTGTTTTTCTGTGCTCAGCATGTTCATGACCACAATGCGCACAAACAAAAACAGCTTTTTCGGGGGCGCCTTTTGGCCACTTAATTTGTGACCAAACAATGGGCTGTAGAACACCACATGCATCACAAGGCACGTTGTAATATCGCTGGTCTCCTAGCACAAAATCCTTGGCTACACGGCTTGTGTCACGGTG